>NZ_JAVRCL010000102.1:0-17097 GCF_034530775.1 Nostoc sp. DedSLP04
TTTTATTTCTGTATCATTTTTCCATAACTTTTGTTTTAAGGACATGTCTATTACTAAACCTAAATCATGGTGGATACTATTTGGATAGCAAAAAATACCTTGTGGTATTCCTTATGAATACCCAAATTCTTACAGAACAACCCAAAATTGGGTGTCGTTACTAACAGCGAAGCGAATTAGTAAAACTTGCAGAGGGTACTGGATTAAAACAGTATCTATACCCATGAAATTTATTAATCAAATGTATCATCTGTGCCTCGCAGATAAATGTTTTGTGTCTAGAGTGAGTCGGCGGGCATTCTGACTTTGAGACACGTTCTATTCGTCTCATTACAGCTGCGGGACAGCGCCGGATTTACACCGAACTTTCCCCCTTGCGCCTGATGGCTGCTCACCATCAGAACCGACAGTTATGTGTCACATTACCATAGTTATTATATATATGTAAATTCAGTCGATAACAATTTTGATTCTCTATATCACTTACTAGACATGGAATTATACTTGTGCTACAGATAACACGCGTAAAGTAAATCCCCTAACTGTTAGTAAAGGGGACTTTGGGGACATTGTAGATTTAATTTCGTCAGGTGTCTTACGTTCCTAACGTATTTTTGGGGAGGTTATAAAACAGAAGTTTTGCATTTCCTTTAATCTACATTCATTAAGGTGACTGAGTTAATTTTGGTTGGTCTAAGTATGTATATACCAACTGAGAAACTTGACGAACAAAATCCCTCCCTCTAGTGTCGAATGGCACTAAGAAAAGCTGAAACACTTATGGGTTAAGCACTTTGTAATAGTCTGGATATGATTTTCAGACGACGCATGGCGGCAAAATGCGCCTTGGCTACTTTTACCCCAAGTAGGAGCAGAAATTTCCTGGTTCTGGTGAGCTGTTTGTGACCATCTTTCCCAATCCTTAATGAAAATCTATTTCATTAATTTAAATTTTAGTGTAAGCTATTTTCTAAACTTATTGAGTTTAATTCTCAACAAATAGAAAAGAAATGACAACTTCTACAAGTCCGCTGTCGGTGGAGCAAGACCTTACCGACTCGCCTTGGTGGGCTGGTAACGCCAGACTCACTAGCTTATCGGGGAAATTACTAGGCGCTCACGTCGCTCATTCTGGTCTGATCGTTTTCTGGGCAGGAGCAATGACTTTATTTGAGCTAGCCCACTTTAATCCGGCAGAACCGATGTACACACAAGGCTTAATTTTGCTACCTCACCTAGCTACTGAAGGTTGGGGTGTTGGTTCAAATGGTGCAGTTGTGGATACTTATCCCTATTTCGTAATTGGAGCTTTGCATCTGATTTCCTCAGCCTTTCTGGGCTTTGGAGGAATCTTTCATTCCCTGCGTGGGCCTGAAAAATTAGAGGGCAGAGTACCCTTCTTCGGCTACGACTGGTCAGATACGGGCAAAATGACCACAATCCTTGGTATTCATCTGGTTTTACTAGGTTGTGGTGCATTCTTGTTAGTCGCCAAAGCAATGTACTTTGGTGGCTTGTATGACCCAAATGTGGAAAATGTCAGGTTAGTTACAAATCCCACACTGAATCCAGGAGTGATTTTTGGCTATCTGTTTGGGGCAATTAGTAAATTCTGGATTGCTGGCGTTGACAACCTCGAAGACGTGGTTGGCGGTCACATTTGGGTTGGTGCGATATTGATTTTCGGTGGACTTTTCCACATTGTGACTAAGCCCTTTACCTGGACGCATCCAATATTTGTTTGGTCTGGAGAAGCTTACCTATCTTATAGTCTGGGCGCTTTAGCACTGATGGGCTTTATTGCAACTCTCTACGTATCAGTAAACACCACTGTTTATCCCGAAGTTTTTTATGGCCCGGCACTTGTGGTTAGGCAGAATATCGTGCCGTACTTTTCATCACCTGACCCTGACCTTGTAACTGCTCGGACTTGGTTAGCTAATGCTCACTTTTGGTTAGCTTTCTTCTTTCTCCAAGGTCATATCTGGCACGCCTTGCGGGCACGTGGGTTCGATTTTCGCAAAGGTAGGGTGAGTCAAGAGGCAGTAATTCCACAACCGATTAGCTGATTTGAAGTTAATGCAAATTATTTGCAACTTCTCCTAAGCATTCACTAAATTTAGTTGCAAAAATTCTTAAGGAGTACCAAAAATGACAGCAGTAATTGAAGATAGCCCATACAAGCAACAAATACCTGATGTTGGCTGGTGGGCTGGAAATTTTCGTCTTACTAATCTATCGGGCAAATTACTAGGCGCTCATGTTGCCCATTCTGCATTGATTTTGTTATGGGCTGGAGGGATGACGCTGTTTGAACTGTCGCGCTTCAATCCTAATGTGCCAATGTATGAGCAAGGGTTAATCATACTGCCTCATCTAGCGACTCTAGGTCTTGGAGTTGGTGCTGGTGGGCAAGTCATTAGCACCTATCCCTACTTTGTAATCAGCGTCTTGCACCTTATCCCTTCAGTTATTCTGGCAGCCGGTGGTATTTACCATTCCCTGCTGGGGCCAGAGGTTTTAGAAGACAATCCGACTTGGGCTGGCTTTTTTGGCTATGACTGGAAAGATAAGGACAAGATGACAACAATCTTGGGCATTCACCTGACACTTTTAGGTTTGGGTGCTTTGGCTTTAGTTGCTAAAGCGATGTTTTGGGGTGGACTGTTTGACCCCTGGGCAGCTGGCGGTGGAGACGTAAGGGTAATCAATCATCCCACGCTCAACCCATTCCGCATCTTTGGCTACCTGTTTGGAGTTTGGGGATCAGACGGAATGGCAGCTGTCGATAACTTAGAAGATGTTGTCGGTGGTCACATTTGGGTTGGTTTGATGTTAATTGGCGGTGGCATTTTCCACATTTTGACTCAACCATTTGCCTGGGCGCGACGAGTTTTGATTTACTCAGGGGAAGCGTATCTGTCTTACAGCATTGGTGCTGTAGCATACATGGGCTTCTTGGCGGCATACTTTGCGTCAGTCAATAACACCGTCTATCCTGAAGTTTTCTATGGTCCGGTTAAAGTTATAGAAACTTCTGCTGGTATAGTTTCTAGCCGTGGTTGGTTGGTAACTTTCCATTTTGTTTTAGCGCTCATATTCCTGCTAGGTCACATTTGGCACGCGCTGCGCGCCCGGGCGATCGCAGGCGGATTTGATTTTAAAAATGGTGACATGGTTCAACCACCACAGGTGAATCGCCAAAATAATCAAGCAAGGTTAGTCAACTCTTCTGATTTGACGCTAAAGTTTCTCAAATACTTGCCAATTTACCGCCCTGGTATCTCTCCTCTTTCACGGGGATTGGAAATTGGCATGGCTCATGGTTACTGGTTAGTTGGTCCGTTTGTCACATTAGCTTCATTAGGTTCATTACGCAATTCTAATGTGGGTAATTTAGTTGGCTTACTGGCCGCAGGCAGTTTGATTGTTATCCTGACAATTGGTTTTTCGATTTATGGCACTACCACTTTTGTCAGACAGCAAGAAGCCTATCCACGACCAATAACGGTTGCAATAGTTCCCAAAGTGCCACAGACTCTCAATTCTACTGAAAAATGGAGTCAATTTACTGAGGGTTTTCTGATTGGTGGGATTGGTGGAGCAATTTTCGCTTATCTGCTATTGACTAGTGTTGCTGTATTTAGTGCGATCGCTATCAACTCATTTTAAAGAAAAGACTGTGTAACTCAACAAAGGATTTGGTTTGTAGTCCTAACGGCGTTAGTAATCAGCGATTAGTAGTTAGTCGAACTTACTGACTACTAATCGTTAATCCCAGTACTCATAATTTTTGGGAAGGAAATTTTAATGTCTAAGAAGCTAAATGCCCTGTGGTTAAATACAAGTCCTAGTTTGCAATACTTTGCTGAACCGCTCTTGTGTCAGATGTCACACTCAGCGAGAATGCAACAGTGGGAATATTATCAAAGTCAAGATGAGCCGAGTTCTCTAGATGTAGCTATTTTCCGGCTCCATTACTATCTCAAATCCTGCAATCGAAGAGTTCATCTTATCGGTCATGGCACTGGAGGATTACTAGGGCTAGTCTATGCCCGTTTATATCCAGCAGACATCAAGTCTTTAACGTTGTTAGCTGTGGGTGTTGATCCAGGCGTTGATTGGCAGGCTCATTACTATGTCCATTGCCAGCATTTAAGTCGCCAAAAGACTCTGACGACGATGGTTTACAACTTGTTTGGCTATCACAATGAACACACTATCAACCGTTTAGTAAAGCTGTTGAGGCGCGACTTAGATTGCTCTCTCTCACCGAACTCTCTGTTTCAACGACTGAGTCTGCCTCCAGATTCAGTCCCAGTACCCTTAATGGTTTGTGGTAGCTTGAACGACATTGTTGTAGAATACGATGCTCTGCAAGGATGGCAACCGTATTTGAAAGAGGGCGATCGCCTATGGTCGTGTTCAGAAGGAGGACATTTTTTTCACTTCTTCCAGCCTCAGCTGGTGGGAGAACAAATCCTTAACTTTTGGGAATCTTTACAGCAGTCGAATTCACTTTGTTCCAGTCTGAAACTTTAAACAAAATTTCTTAGTTAATTGACGATGAATTAAGGGTAAATAATGCTGCAACTGTTTATCAGTGAAATCATCAAGCGAAGCGCATTTCCTCTCTATTGCTTTTGCACTTGGTCATTATTAGGTCTATTTCTTTGGAGTCTCTGGAAGGCCGCTCAAGATGCTGCTGTTCGACTTCGTAGGCTACATCAAATTCCTTGCAATCGCTGCGCTTTTTTCACAGGAGATTATCGCCTTAAATGCACAGTGCATCCAGTAAAAGCACTAACAGAAGAGGCGCTAAACTGTTCTGATTATGAACCGGCTACTTTTGTTCCCAAGGTCTGCTCGAAACGTTGCCAGCAATCTAGGTGGTCTACTGGCAAAAATGCCACAGTCTGTCCTAACAGCACTAAGAGGTTTTTGTTTTGAGCAAATGGCATACCTGTATTTATCACTTTTGACTCGAATTAGTCTTGGAAGATGGTGCAGAATATTGGTAGTACTCTGCACCATCAAAAAAATAACGCCCCAAATATAGACAGACAAAGACTTTCAGCTTTAGCGTACAATTTTCCCGTTTTGGCACGATGATGCCCATTTGAACCCCTCTAATTTTTAGAACCTGAAACTCTTGTGGCTACGTGACAAAAACCTGTGCCAGATAACTTAGACTTTTACTGGTACAGCCAAAATAAGCTTTTTCTCCGTTTTTTGGTACTAAGAGAGATTTTATTTCTGTAACTCTTTCACAGCAAGGTTTTTCAGCGTTGCGTGGCGGTAAAATGTGTCTTCGCTATTTTTACCCCATCAAAATTAGATTTTAATTATCTCATCAATAAATATCAATATATCCAGCAGTAATCATGAGAGTTTATTAATGATTTTTTACATTTACTCAAGAGCATTCATTAATTATAAATACATGGAAATTGGGTAAATAGATGAAATCTAATTACCCAGTATTAGGATCAATAATTTTGAAGTTTTTAAGATTGGGGTTTTTGAAGCTTGAACTTTGCTATGAAAGCTCTATAAATCGCAATTTACAGAAAGCTAATTTTTTTATTTTAGATGAGTCTCATTGTGTTTTTACTTTTATTGAGAGGGTGTGCTGAGGTTGGAATTCTGTCCATTCTTTGCATACAGTTTGGTAACATTGGGGTGGTGTAATTGGTAATTTAGTTAAATAGAAAAACCCAGCTTGATGACCATACTCCAACAAAAATACTACATCTTTTTGGGGATTATACTTATCTACAGCTTCGAGAATATGAGCATTCATGAAGTGTTTTTGTAATAGTACGGTATCGGGTGATGCTAACCAAGCATTTAAGAAAGCTGCAAGATTTTTACGCGGGATAAAATGCGCTTTAAATGTTTCGCCAGCCATACTTAAATGCGGAGAATTGGTGCTGCAAATCACGACACCACGGTCTCCTCCTAAATAACCGACCCAAGCGTTGTAACCAATTGCTAATATATTGGTGGCGATAAAAGCTTGTTGCCAATCTTGGGTGTTTATTTCTGGGGTCATTTCGATTAAACTCCTTTTGATAACTGCCAGAGTTGAACTTCATAACATAAATAGCTCTCAAAAATTGCGCGTGCTGCTAATCCCTCGACAACTAACTTTTCTAGCCAGCGCTTAAATGCCCAACGACCGAGTGAGTATAATGGTGGGAGTGCGATCGCCACAACATCAGCAATATATTTAACTGTAGTCAGCCCAAAAGTACGGAAGTTATCAACACACAAGTCAATCGTTGGTGCAACTTGAGTGGAGATGTCCTCAGTCTTAATTAACTTGAATCCAGTCTGTATCAACGCGGTTTGAAGCTCACTGGCGATATGACAATTAGAAAAAATACCTTCTTGGTATTCGGCATCGAAACGCATCATGTCTGCAAGCAGCAGGTAGCCACCATTACTTAATAAACGAGCCGCACCTTGAGCTAAATCGAGAGCAGCAATATATTGGCTGCTTTCACTGAACAGAATTAAGTCGTAGGAGTATGATTTGTGAAAATCTTCAAATCTCGTTAAGTAAAAAGGTACTTGACCGTTGGTATTTTGAATAAATCTCTCTTGCTGGAGTGCGTCGGGTGCTAATCCCTCAACACTGAAACCGCGTGAGCACAAATATGCTGCATTACCACCAATCCCGCAGCCTACGTCAAGCACAGTTTTTATCCCTTGTGGGATAAAACTCAAAAGTTTGGCTGCATAGCTTTCCTGCGCCACACGCAGACGAGTTAGAGTTAATTCTTCACCATGAGTAGGTAGTGGTTCCCAATACCCGTAATGGAGATAGTCGGAATTTGTGAGTCCCATGTAATAATCTATCGCTGCATTTTGGTAGCGAGTTGCTTTGGGAATATTGCTTGATTTTGGCTTGAGCATTGAGGACTAAAGTAAGTATTAGGGCATTAAGCTTGGTTTAAATTCTGACCATCGCTTGCAAACTTGTTCGTAGCAATCGGGTGGAGTAATTTTTAGTTGGTGTAAAAAATTAACCTCAATCTGAGGTTCAGCCTTTAGCACCAGAAGAATATCTTGATAGGGATTGTATGTTGCGATCGCGGGGGAAATTGATGAAATCATCGATGAGCAGATTGATTGTGATATAAATCCGCAATCTTGAAACGAACGTAAGTAAAACCCAATCAAATCGGAGGGTAGAAATTGCAGGGTGAAGGGAACTATATCAAGACTTGTATTTGTAGGGTGAGTAACTTTAGTATCCACATCACAAATAACAACTCCCCGCCCAAATGACTGAAATCCTTTCCATCCTGTGTAACCGATTACCAGGAGATTATTATGGATAAAGTTGTTTTGCCAGTAGCCAAAATTTCCTTGCCAAACACTATTGGATGGTCGCATTGACTTCCTCCCCCAACACCAATGATTCAATGCGAACCTGCTCAAGCTCTCGTCCAATCAACACTAATCGCGTTTGACGGGGTTCGTGGGGTTGCCAAGTCCGATCGTAAAAATAGTCAAATCGATTACCGACACCCTGTAATACTAGACGCATGGCTTTGTTCGGAACTGCTACAAATCCCTTAATTCGATAAATTTCTTGCTGTTGCACCAATGTTTGCAAGCGTTTGACTAAGACAGACGGCTCAAATGCTTGGTCTAAAAGTAGTTGTACTGCATTAATCCCTTCATCATGTTCGTGTTCAGCTTCGTTGTCGTGGTGACTGGGACGACTATCTAAGTTGTCTTCTACCGCAGCGTTGAAACCAAGCAACACATCGCCACTGATTTTACCATCCTGACAAGGAATGACTTTTACACCAGGGGATAAGTTCTGCTTTAGCCATTCTTGCACCCTAACTTGCGTTTTTTCATCAACGCGATCGCTCTTAGTCAGCAATACTAGATCAGCACAAGCCAGCTGATCTTCAAACAGTTCCTCAATAGGTGTTTCGTGTTCTAGGCTAGAGTCGGCTTGTCGTTGTGCTAAGAGGGCTGCTAAATCGCCTACATATTGATTAGTTGCTAAAGCTTCACAGTCCACCACAGTAATTACGCTGTCCACTGTAGCGCCTGTGCGAATCTCCGGCCAGCGAAATGCTTGCACTAATGGTTTTGGTAGTGCTAGTCCAGAGGTTTCAATTAACATACAGTCAAGGCGATCGCGTCGTTGAAGTAATTCTTGCATCGCGGGGAGGAATTCCTCTTGCACCGTACAGCACAGACAACCGTTGGTGAGTTCAACAATATTACTGTTGGAATCTTCTTCATCGTCACAAACTCGGCAATCACGCAAAAGTTCGCCATCAATTCCGATTTCCCCAAATTCATTTACCAAAACAGCAATGCGTCGTCCCTCATTGTTTTGCAGTAAATGGCGAATTAACGTCGTTTTTCCTGCGCCGAGAAATCCTGTAATTACTGTGACGGGAATTTTTTGCATATAAAGTGTGTCGTTTGTTGATTAATCTTGCGATCGCAAGAAAAAAGTTTTAACCGCAGATATCATGCAATGTTGCCAGCGTTAAAATCCAAATATTCATCACTAATTGCGATCACTACCTAATCAAGCTTGAGGGATTTTGGTTGGCAAAGTTTCTGTCCATCAATTCTGTGCGTGAGTTTGCCCGCACAGCGCGGAACATTCCAAATCGACACAACCCTGCACCAAACGCCAAACGCATTAGTAAAAGCGTCGGTACTTCGCGCACAGACTTGACAAAACCAGACAGTCCAAAACGCACCAATCCCTCTGGTCGAGCCACTCCTTGCCAAATCGAATCGAACCAAGAAGGAAGGGTTTCTTGAGTCCAGTCTGCCGTAATTACCTCCCCATCAACTAATTCTGTCCCCGCCAAAAGCTCAGAAAAGCCTTCAATACTGGAAAAAGCTGGATGAGACCACTGCTCGATCAGTTGCCGCATTACTGATTTCTCCCAAAAATTTAGCGGCTTTTGGCGGTCATCCCTCTGATTCCAGTCAGCTACAACCAACACTCCACCAGGCTTTAGCACCCGCATTAATTCTCTGGCAAAAACGGTTTTATCTGGCATGTGGGGGCCTGCTTCAATCGACCAGACTACATCAAAACTGGCATCTGTAAACGACAATGCCATTGCATCATCGACCGCAAACTGGACGTTTAGCCCAAGGGGTGTTAACTCCTGGGCACGCTTTACCTGCTGTGGGCTAATCGTAATCCCTGTGACAGCAAACCCATAATCCCGCGCTAAAATCCGGCTGCTACCCCCAATCCCACAGCCAACATCTAAGACAGTAGTACCAGGAGGTAATTTTTTTATTCCACCCCATTTCACCATTTCATGGACAAAATCAGATTTAGCAGCTAAAAAATCCTTACTTCGCGGTGGCGAACCGTAGTGACCGAGGTGAATGTGTTCCCCCCAATAAAACTCTACAATGCCGTCAAGTGTCCATTGATCGTAGGAATTGGCGACTGTGGTTGAGGATTGATACTTGCGGGCAGTCAGGAGATAAGCCGCAATTCCAATCACTAAAAGCACAAAAAAACCAATTATAAAATATAATAAAGTTGACATTTTTTTGAACGCTCCTGTACACCTATTTGAGTCGATCTAACGGTTTGCTCATTGCTGCTCGTCCCGAATTAGACGCGCGATATCTTAACCGCCCAAGGTCGGCAATCGCAATATAAATCATCCGATACATCGACATTGCAATGTTTTGAACATCTTGAATAATTTTCCCTTGCAGTAGACTGGGCTTGTATTTGCCTTGAGGGAGAGCCGTTTGTTTGACAAAGGGATGAATAGCAGTAGGAATCTTCCCAGTTCGGTGAAGATAGAATTTCGGCATGATAATTAACCGAGTAAGAATTTAGTAACTTAGCAATTTCTATGCGTGATTGGGAAAGTATTTGTTCAGTATTGTCACAGGGGTATGTACGTCATACACGCCATTTCTTACCTGTTTTGAACAACTTCTATCTGTTAGTTAATACAGAGTTTTTTTGTTGCTGTGACTATATTTCAAGCGATACTCTCATCGGGAGTGGCTGATAGCGATCGCTGCATATAAAGACACAACTTGTATCGGAAATTAATCGCTTACCCTCTCATAGAAAGTCGTAATCTGTAGCGTCTTGATATGTGGGGCTATAAGAACGTAAAGCTGAGTAGTTGTAGAAATCTTCATAAAAATACTTATCTGTGCCTCGCAGATGTACAAAATTTATAAGTCACCTTCGGCGGGCATTCTGACTCACAAGGCTTGCATAGCCTTGATTACAGCTGCGGGACAGCGCCGGATTTACACCGGACTTTCCCCCTTTCCTCTAGTGGCTGTTCCCCACTAGAACCGAGATTCATCTGAATACTAACACAACTGTGATTTGCTTGCATAAAAATCAATGGTCGATCTATACTGGCATTCGTCATTAATCGGGGCAAGTCTCATTCTTTACCAAAACTTGCTCTGGATTTTTAGTGGGCAATTCTTATAGAAATTTTTCAACCTAACAAACTTTTTCGGGTTGCCAGCGTTTGCTGACATAGCGCTGGCATTGTCCCACAGACCATTTTCAGGACTTACGTAAAAATTGTTAAAAAGCTTAATTTATCGTTCGCGAAACTCATACCGA
This sequence comes from Nostoc sp. DedSLP04, assembly GCF_034530775.1. Lineage (NCBI taxonomy): Bacteria > Bacillati > Cyanobacteriota > Cyanophyceae > Nostocales > Nostocaceae > Nostoc > Nostoc sp. DedSLP04. The sequence continues at coordinate 10,625 of NZ_JAVRCL010000102.1, forward strand.
ACCGCTTTCTCGTTGGCGAAGCCTAAAAAGAGAAAAGTTAGCAAATTGGGCGTAAGTCCGAAATTTTTTATTTGTCAGTCCACCATCTACCAATCAACTGATGACTGAGGAACTTGAAAGAGCAAATAATGATAGTCCGTGGAAAGAAATTTTAGAAGCTTACTTCCCCCAAGGAATGCAATTTTTCTTCCCCCAAACAGCAGCATTAATTAATTGGGAACGTCCCCACGAATTTCTCGATAAGGAATTTCAGCAAATAGCTCGTGAAGGAGAACTTGGTAGGCGATATGCAGATAAATTAGTCAAAGTATGGCAAATTCAAGGATAAAGAAATTTGGCTATTAATCCATGTAGAAATTCAGGCAAAATCAGAAGACATTTTTGCAGAAAGAATGTTTTCCTACAACCTACGAATTTTTGATAGATTTGCCAAACCTGCCATTAGTTTGGCGATTTTGTGCGATACTGACCTGACATGGCGACCAAATCAATATAGTTATAATTACCCCGATACCAGGCTTAACTTTGAATTTGGCATCGTCAAGCTATTAGATTATCAAAATAATTGGGCAGAATTAGAAGCCAGTGACAATCCATTTACAACCGTAGTCATGGCGCATTTGAAAACACAGCAAACAAGTAAAAAGCCAGGAGAACGTAAAACTTGGAAATTTAGCTTAATTCGCCGATTGTATGAATTAGGATTACAGGAAAGGGACATTCGTAACCTATACCGATTTATTGATTGGGTTATGATTTTACCAAAAGCCTTGGAAGCAGAATTTTGGCAAGAGTTTAAGCAATTTGAACAGGAGCGGACTATGAGCTACATTACCACAGGCGAACGCATTGGCTACGAGCGTGGGAAGGAAGAAGGAAAGCAGGAACAAGGACAAACTCTTGTAATACAGCAACTACAAAAACAGGTAGGGGAGTTACCTCAAGAGGTTCGGGAGCGCATTCAAACTCTTTCTTTAGAGCAATTAGAATCACTTGGTGAAGCTTTATTGGATTTTACAGCTATTGAAGATTTACTTAACTGGTTGTCAGCAAATCAAACAACATAGAAAATGTTTTTTTACCAAACCTAGTTAACAATTATTTTTCATTTTTGCAATTATTTTTCTACAATTCATCAACACATCTTGTATGCAAGCTTCATCCACACTTTTTGAGGACTCCACAACGGATATCTATGTTGTTTGTCGCGATGGTTCGACAACAGCGTTAGAAATTAATAAAATTCGCACAGTGGTTAATTGGGCTTGTTGCGGACTTTCAGCAAATTCTATTGCTCTAGAAGCACATCTGACAACCCGATTGCGTTCTGGAATTACCACAAGAGAAATTCAAGATAATTTAATTCGCTGTGCTTTGGATTTGTGTAGTCCTGAAGAACCTGATTGGCGCTATGTAGCAGGGCGATTACACATTTGGAGTTTGTGGAAAGAAATAACAGTTAGCCGTGGTTATCAGTACGGTTATTATGCTCGGACTGTACATTCCAAAGTTTTGTCAGGAGAATACGATCGCCGCATCTTAATCTACACGGACGCAGAATTAGAAATTGCCAACACTTGGATCAATCCTGACTGGGATGCCGACTATGATTATGCCGGAGCAGTATTACTGACGAAGCGATATCTTTTGGCGAATGAGCTACCACAGGAAGCATTTTTAACTTGTGCGTTATTGATTGCCTCCGTGGAAACACAAGAGTTTCGATTAACCTGGGCAAAGCAATTTTATGAAGCGATCGCCCGTCGTCAAATATCCTTAGCAACCCCCATTTTAGCGAACTTGCGGATTCCTAATGGTTCGCTAGCCAGTTGTTTCATTACGGCGATGGACGACAATTTAGAAAGCATTTTTGATGGTATTCATGATGCGGCTCGGATTTCCAAAAATGGTGGCGGTGTGGGCGTAAATCTGTCTCGCATTCGGGCTACTGGCAGTTGGGTGATGGGGAAGAAGAATGCCTCTGGTGGCGTGGTTCCCTGGATTAAGTTGTTGAATGATACAGCAATCGCAGTTAATCAAGGTGGACGCAGAGCAGGTGCTGTCACTGTCAGTCTGGATATTTGGCATTTGGACTTGCCCGAATTTTTGGAAATGCAAACAGAGAATGGGGACGGGCGACGCAAAGCTTATGACGTGTTCCCGCAACTGGTTGTCACTGACGAATTTATGCGGCGAGTAGCAGCAGATGAAGAATGGACGTTAGTTGATCCTTATGAGGTACGAACTCGTTTAGGCATTGAATTGGCAAAAGTTTGGGGTGAAGAATTTGAAAAGGCTTATCTTCAAATCGAAGCCAGTTTAGAAAGTGAGATTACACTTTACAAACGGGTGAATGCTCGTCTTTTACTCAAACAGGTGATGCGAACCCAGTTAGAAACCGGGATGCCTTACCTATGGTTTAAAGATACCGCGAACCGAGCTAATCCCAATCAGCATGAGGGCTATATTCCAGGTGGAAATCTGTGCCAAGAATCGTGGTCAAATGTGAAACCTGGAGAGGAGAGTCATACGTGTAATCTCGTAAGTATTAATCTCGCAAATTTAGAGGATGAGCAGCGAGCAGAGATTTGTCAGATTTCAGTACGTATACTAGATAACACTATTGAACTCACCTCAGCACCCTTTGCTGCCAGTGCCACTCATAACGCCAAATATCGCACAATTGGGGTAGGCTGTATGGGATTAGCCGACTGGTTAGCAAAACGTCGTCTCACTTATACCCATCTTCAGAAAATCAGCGATTTATTTGAAGACATCGGTTACTATTGCACCGCAGCATCGATGGAATTAGCGAAGGAACGGGGTGCGTATCCTGCTTTTGGGGGTAGTGAATGGAGCAAAGGACATTTAATCGGAGCAAAATCTGTGGAATGGTTTTTGCAACACGCTCTTCTTCCAGAACGTTTCGCAAAATTGAGTCAGGATATCAAACAACATGGTATTCGCAATTCACACATTACAGCGATCGCACCCAATACTTCTTCATCTTTAGTTCAGGGTTGTACAGCAAGTGTTTTACCCGTTTACAGCAAATTCTTTTATGAAAAGTGGGCAAAGGGTTCAGTACCCATCGCACCACCTTACATTCAGGATAATTTATGGTTCTATGTCGAAAATAAGACATTTGATCAGAAAAAAGTAGTGCGGGCGATCGCTACAATCCAACAATGGATTGATACAGGAATTTCAATGGAACTACTGTTTAATCTCAACGCTGGAGTTTATTTCCCCGACGAACCAGAGCGTTCTCTTACAGCTGTTGATATTTTTGAAACCCTAATGCTGGCTTGGGAATTGGGTTGTAAAGCAATTTACTATATTCGCACTGTACAGAAGGACAGTTTTAAAGAATCGAACGAGCAATGTGTTGCTTGTGCAAGCTAACTAGGGAGTAGGGAGTAGGGAGTAGGGATTAAGAAAGCTTTGCTTTCAAGGATTTTTGTAAACCTCGAAGCATTCGTTGTATTTCGTCAGTTTTGGTTAGGATTTCTTGGAGTTTAGGATTGGTTATGTATTCCAATTGTTCGGCTACAATGAGTTGGGTTTCAAGTTCCGCCAAAGAACTGAAAGCGATCGCAATAAATCGCAGGAATTCTTGTGTTGAATCTCTAGCATGACCTTCTGCCAAATTTGATGGGATCGACACCGCCGCCCGTTGCATTTGGCTACTCAAACCATATGTTTCAGACTTAGGAAAATCTCGTGTTAATAGATAAACTTGGTTGGTCAAGCTTATACCCAACTGCCAAACTTTCAAATCCCGATAACTATTAATTGTCATAGATGCTAAATCACTGTATGTATCTTTTTTAATCTTACTCTCTACTCCCCACTCCCTACTCCCTACTCCCTACTAAAAGATGTACCAACCAAGACAATCATTAATGCCGATTAATCCCGTTTTCAATCCGAACGGGAATGATGATACAGGAAACCGTTTGATATGGTTCGGGGAGACTACGAACTTAATGCAATTAAACGACGTTCGCTACTCGTGGGCTGTGTCTCTATACCGTCAAATGCGCGAGAACTTTTGGATTCCTGAAAAAATAGACATTACTCAGGATGTAACAGATTACGTCAATCTTACGCCTGGAGAACGACGTGGATTTGATGGCATCCTTAGTTATCTAACGTTTCTCGATTCAGTGCAAACCTGTAATGTGCCTCACATCAAAAACAGCGTTACTGCACCAGAAATTGCATTGTGTATGGCAGAACAAATTTCCCAAGAGGCGATGCACAATCAGTCTTATCAATACATCATTGAGACGGTGATTCCGAGCGATCGCCGTACACACGTCTATGATTTTTGGCGCAGCGATCGCATTCTCAAAGAACGATGCGAATTCATCGCTGGACTATACCAAAAGTATGTCGATAATCCGACACCAGAGAATTATTTCGTATCGTTGTTAGCAGATTATTTGTTGGAAGGGTTGTATTTCTACAATGGGTTTATATTTTTCTACAATCTGTCATCACGAATGCTCATGTCTGGGAGTGCCGATATCTTTAGAATGATTAACCGGGATGAACTCTCCCATGTGCGGCTGTATCAAAAATTGATTCCAGAAGCGATGCAAGTTTTCCCCCACAGCCGCGAACAAATTTATGAAATGTTTGCTCTAGCCGTCGAGCATGAATGCAAGTGGACAGGACATATTGTTGGAGATGATATTCTGGGGATTACGGCAAACAGTACAGAACAGTACACAAAATATCTGGCAAATGCTCGCTTGAAGGCGATCGGTTTAGAGCAATTATTTCCAGAAGCTACCTACAAGAAAAGCCCCTATGCTCACTTGGAGCGTTTTTCAGATACTAAGAAAGAAGCTCACACTAAGGCAAACTTCTTTGAGGCGAGTGTCACCAGTTACGTCATGTCCTCTAGCATTGAAGGTTGGGATGATTTCTAAAAGGGGGTCTAGCAACCCCAATGTACCCGACCGCCGAGAGATGATTTGTGAGGCGTTCGAGATTGTCTGCGTCGGGTGATTGGGAACGTTAAGTCGCTTAGTCTTAGGATGGTGGCAATCACCACTCTTTGAATTTTTGCTATGTTTAAACATGACCAAGGCATAATCTAAGATTGTGCCTTGGTCGAGAATACAATGTCGATAATTTCAACTATGAACTACCGAAACTACATTACGATCGAACCAAATAAACGCGGTGGTAAGCCTTGTGTACGCGGCTTGCGAATTACGGTTTATGAAGTGCTTGAGTACTTGGCTTCTGAGATGACCGAAGCAGAAATTCTCGACGATTTTCCCGATCTGACGCGAGAAGATTTAAAAGCTTGCATTGCTTATGCTGCTGACCGTGAGCGTCGGTTTATGACCGCTCCATTATCTGCATGAAATTACTTTTTGATGAAAACTTGTCACCTAAGTTACCAAGCCATTTGAGTGATCTTTTCCCAAATTCGCTTCACGTTCGAGATGTGGGCATGAAAGCAACGATCGACCCAATAGTTTGGGATTATGCAAAAAACAATAATTTGATGATTGTCTCAAAAGATGCAGATACGCACGACCTGAGCTTAGTATTTGGGAACCCACCCAAAGTTATTTGGCTTCGCGCTGGAAACTGTTCGACATTACAAGTTGAAAATTTGCTACGTCATAATTTTAACGCGATCGAGTTATTTTATGAAAATGAAAATTTATCGTTGCTTGCTTTATCATAATGCACCGATGGCTTTGGATCTCTTCCCAGGGTTTTTACAAATGGAGAAAACATAATGGCGATCGCCGCAAGTGTATGAAAGATATAGATGGCAAGATTTTTGGTCAAAATAATTGCTAACACGTTAGACTAGATCGCAGTTTTTACCATCGGAGAATTAGATGTCTAGTTCTTACCCTTACTATATAGTCTGGACAGGTGCGCTTCATCTTGGCGATACCCCAGGCGTATTCATGGATGCCCAGTATGCTGGATTACTTGTACAAATCCCTATCACAGTTACTTTTGTTTCTGAAAGAACAGATCCTATTGTTTTTGTAGTTACTACAACTGAAGTAGAGATTTTTGATAACAAGAAGCATCCCATTTACTGGGACTGGACACCAGGAACCCCTTTACCAACGCCTGTTGGATACATTGACGATCAAGATTTGATTACAGGACAACCTGAGAAACATTTGCTCTCCATACCGCAAAATTCTGCGGCTATAGGCAAACATTGGATTACAATCCAAGTTAATCCAGAGACTGCTGCTGGTCTGAGAGATGACTTTGTTCTCAGACGACTTGAAGCTCATGAATCTATTGGTGCAAAAATTGGTTGGTGATATTCGCACTTCTGCTGCTTAACAAGTTGTCATACCGGAAAGTATCAAGGCAATCACTTGAGTTCCAAAAGTTATCTGCGTCCGGTTAGCTCAATAGTTACCCCTCTTCTGTCACTTTCCGACATAAGCAAGTAGTAAATAACTGAAATTATC
>NZ_JAVRCL010000103.1:0-17013 GCF_034530775.1 Nostoc sp. DedSLP04
GTTTCCTAAATCCTTTGTGAGCAAGCTTTTCAAGACTTAACGGGAAAAGTCAGATGGGTAGCAGTTTATGTATACAACATTGCTTTTCTTCAGTGTTTATCTTTAGGTATAAAATAATAAAGGAAAAAAGCTGGTGAATTCACTCAAAACCGAAAAACGAGGCGCAGAGTAAATAGCTTGTCAAATTAAGAGGTGAATCGTGTTTATCGACTACATCACACTCATGTTGATCAATATGGTAGCTGGGCTATTTCTACTGGCTGACTATGTGTATCGTGGTATAGATAGTTCTAATCAGAAACAGTGGATTCCCGGTTTTGGAATTACGGGTGCGATCGCACTCACAACTGGTTTACACATGAGCTTCACCTGGCCAATAATGGGTAGCTTCAATATTGCCTTCGGTGAGACGAGTATTTTATTTGGAATCTTGTTTGTGGCGGCTGCGATCGCCCTTGCTCAAGGTTGGGATTTATTGACAATCGCCATTTACGGCTTCTTTGCTGGTGCAGTTGCGATCGTAGTGGGTATCCGTATCATCAACTTGAATTTGACAAAGCAACCGCTTTTATCGGGAATCGGCTTTATTTTAACTGGATTAGGTGGTATTTTTGCAGCACCAACTCTCTACTGGAAAACCAATCGAACCTGGCGACTAATTGGCGTAGCAGTGCTGATAGTAGCCGCTCTAATTTGGGCATTGACTGGATATTTGTCTTACTGGAATCATTTAGAGGGTTTCCAAAAATGGGTTCCTGCGCCGATGCGGTAAGCAATACAAGCGGATTTTTTAATTCCCTTTTTAATCGCCACCCAGAGCGAGTTAAAGCTAAGTATAAGTAACTTTACACATAGCAAACTTGTTTTTACTACATTCGTGTTAAAATATTCCGTGTTAAAAAGGTGTAAATGTTTACTGAATATCTATAGCAGTCCTAAATCATTCGTGAAAATTAGATATCTCTTTTTTGTTTCTTTTCTTGGCATTCTTTTCTAACAAGACGCTTTGCGATGGTGTTGTTGGCTGTTCGTTTCCTAATCTATATTTTTCACAACTCATTTAGGATTGCTATATCAATCTTTTAAATTTGAAAGAACCTCCAAAACATTGAAATTGAGTGTCAAATAAAATCAATACAATGGATTTATTTCAAGGTCTTAAAACAAAAATTGATTTCAACCCCCATATTAGAGAAGAATATGAAAAGCGAGTAGTCTCGAAAGATAGATTGCTTGATATTGGTGGAAGAAATAGCTATTCACTAAGTCGTAAGAAAATCGATTTATTAAATCAAAATCCCAATAATATAATTGTGTCTACTGATATTATTGCTGAATATAAACCAGACCTTGTAGATGATATTTGTAATACTAAAATAGAACCTAATTCTTTTAGTGGTATCTATTGCAATGCCATATTAGAACATGTTGAAGAATATTGGAAAGCAATAGATAATATTTATAATATTTTGGAGGAAAAAGGAGAGGCATTTTTTTATGTCCCATTTTTTTGGAGTTTTCACGATCAAATGGACTATCACAGATTTACTTTTGCTGAAGTTGGAAGGATGTTGAAAAATTTTTCGGAGGTAAAAATATTTTCTCCTGGAGAAGGTCAGGGATTTGGTTTTGTATTTTGGTATATTATAACACTCAATTACATCAGAGTGTTTCCTAGATTGTTTAGATTTTTAAGTAAAACAACAAATTTTTTATTAAAAATTTGTCTATTTGTTTCTTACACCATTTTTAAAAATAAAATCAGAAATAAGTTTAATAATATTTCCTGGAAAGAATATTGTTTTTATTATACGTTTTTATATATAAATCATGGATTTTGTGCATGGGTAAAGAAATAAGCTAATTGTCATTCCAATTGCATCTACGTGTCTTTGCGTCCTCCGAATTTATGATGTCTCCACTAGCCTGCACCAAAACCAAGGTTATTAGTACATCGTGGTCGAAGTTTGCCTATTTTGTAATAATAGGCTTAAGCCCATTGTTTGATTAATTGAAATTTAAATGGTAGGAAGATTTACCTGCTGCCAGAGATGGAAATTAATCATATTTTGTAATCAATTCTTTAGCCAATTGACAAAGGGTAACATTGAGTTGAATATTTAAAAACTTGCTAAAAGAATATGCTGGACTTTCTTAATCCCCTCTTAAATCGCCATCCAGAGCGAGTCAAAGCCAACGTCGAACTTTATACCTGGCAAACTTGTCCTTACTGCATTCGAGCCAAAATGCTGTTGTGGTGGAAAGGTGTAAATTTCACTGAATACAAAATCGACGGCGACGAAGCAGCCAGAGCGAAAATGGCAGAACGCGCCAACGGTCGCCGTACTGTACCACAAATTTTTATCAATAACCAGCACATTGGCGGCTGCGATGACCTCTATCAGTTAGACACACAAAGTCAACTCGATCCTCTTTTAGCCCAAGCCGCTATTTAGAAATCAAATTAGCCCCCAATGGCTGACTTGGTAAGGCTAAATTTAAGAATTTTGATTTGTTTTTAGCCCCAGACTTCTAGTCTGTGGGCTATATGCTTTTTATTTATTGTCGGACAGGCGAGATACTCATCCTAGAAAATGTGTGGAATTTTGAAGTTTTTATATTGATAAGAATATGTTAACTAAATACACAGAATATCTTATACATCAACAATGGATGAGTTATGCTTTAGAATTAGCAAAAACAGCAGGTGATGCGGGTGAAGTCCCTGTAGGTGCTGTTATCATTGATTCAACAGGCAAATTGCTAGCACAAGGAGAAAACAGAAAAGAGCGTGACAAAGACCCTACCGCTCATGCGGAAATTCTCGCTATCAAGACAGCGGCAACAACTTTACAAAATTGGCATCTTAATGAATGCACCCTTTATGTAACTCTCGAACCTTGCCCGATGTGTGCAGGTGCGATCGTCCAATCACGACTAGGACTACTGGTATATGGAGTAGACGATACAAAAACTGGCGCCATTCGTACAGTTATTAACATCCCTGATAGTGTTGCTTCTAATCACCGTCTCCAAGTAATCGGAGGCATTCTAGAGTCAGCTTGTCGTCAACAATTACAGACTTGGTTTGCTGCTAGGCGGCGTAAGGTAAACTAACGGACAGAGGTAAAACTGTCCATCTAGTACCAGACAAGTCACGCAAGAGAATCTACGGTGTAACTAATCAGACTTTTCGTTAAATTTTACCCGTCAATCAGCTGCATCCGTCATGATGGAATTTTACTCTTCATCCGATACCTGCCAGCACACACCAGCAAATCATCAGGTAGCTGGTACTACCTCAAGGGTTTCTCCTTGGTTAAGTCCTCTGGCATATTTATTAGGGCGTCACTGCCTATTACCATTATTCTTTGGACAAATTAGAATAACCGGACAAAAAAATATCCCCACAACTGGGCCTGTGATTCTCGCGCCTACCCATCGGGCGCGTTGGGATGCATTGCTTGTACCCTATGCTACCGCTTGTCTGAGAAAGCAAGACTTGCGATTTATGGTAACAGTTGACGAATGCCAAGGTTTGCAAGGCTGGTTTGTCCAACGTTTGGGGGGGTTTCCTGTAAATTCTAAGCATCCATCAATCCGCACGCTACGACATGGAGTAGAGCTACTTCAGCAGCAAAAAACCCTGGTAATCTTTCCAGAAGGCAACATTTTTCGTGATGGCCAAGTTCACCAGTTGAAACCGGGAATTGCTCGTCTTGCTTTGAGTGCTGAATCTAGTCATTCCGATCTGGGAGTGAAAATTATACCCATTGGAATTAACTACAGCCAACCTTATCCCAATTGGGGTACAGATGTGAGTATTGACATTGGCTCCCCAATTAAAGTCGCGGATTACATGAATGGCTGTATAAAACAAGATGCAAAAAACCTCACAACTGATTTAGCAAAGGCACTGCAACAATTGAGCCATCAAGAAACAAAAGTTACTAATCACGCATTTGCAGAAATTACTAATTCTTGATGTAGTCAAACCTTATAATCATTGACCGTGCATAATTAAGAAACTGCAAAATCCAATATGTGACACTAATTACTAACTGCTATATTCATCCTGAGTAAGTCACAAAAGATTAGTAGTATTTTGCAACCTTTGAGGATGTATATATATAGATTACGCTCTATTAATAATATATTCAGCCAAATTGGCATTTTTTTGAGCCAATAGCTAATTAATTGTCTGCAAACTACTGAATTACTTGATGATAAATATTTTCACTATTTTGTAAGACAGTTAAATAAAAGTTGGGAAGCGCCGACTGAAGATATCACTATTTTGAACTAGTTTGGTCTGATGCCTACGGCGGGCTACGCCTACGCAAATACTTCAAGCAGTGAGTGCCTTGCGAAAATTATCATGCCAAATATCTCAGTTAACCTGAGATAATTATTGGGGAGGAAAGTCGGTAGTCAGACAGATGGTGACGCACTTCCTTGTAGGTATCGCTCATCACAGCGATATAAGTTTGTTGGTATACAGGGGTAATGGGAACTCTATTAAACTGATTTTTAGTCTAAATCAGAGATACTTAGGATGTAACTTTGCTTTGTCCAAGACCAAAACAGAGTTAAGATACCCGAAGTTTCCATAACTCTTTTATATAGTTGTCGCACTAATTGATCCCATGAACACTGCTGTCGCTGTTACCTTGATGCACCGTACTGTTTTATCAGTTATAGCAGTCCTTAGCCTGCTATCACCTGTGAATGCTCAGGTATCACAGTCACCAGGCACTACCAGCCAACCACAACTCATTGACCCCAACAATCCTAATAACCTCCGCCCTATAACCGAAAGTAACAGCCTTTTGAGCATTGCAGGTGGCGATCGCTTAGTAAAAGACGCAGAACAAGCTGTTTCTGCTCAAAACTACCCCTTAGCTGCCAAGAAACTGCAAGAAGCACGTCAAGTTTATAATCAGCTATCTAATTTTTATCAAGAGTTAAATTCTAGCTTTTCGGGAATTGACAACAGAGTTTCTGATTCTCAGCGTCAAAAAGCTCTATTAACAGCCCAAAAGCGAGATGAAGCCACCTTTCAGCTAGCATTGGTACATCGGGCACAAAATCAGCCAGAATTAGCTGTACCATTGTTAATTCAAATAATTAAGAGTCAAAACCCGACGCGAGATTTAGGCAAGAAAGCCTATAAACAGTTGTTTGAGTTGGGTTTTGTTGATTCTCCCTATCCCAGAGAAGGTGGTAATTCATCCTCTTCATCCCCAAAAAAATAAATTATATCTTCCCTATCTCCCTAATCAGTCGCTTGGCAACGCCCCAGTGCTAGGATAGAGCTATCCGCCGTAGCCTTGACCAAACGTTCTCAAGAAGACACCTCAGAGGCGCGTTTATCTACAACCTTGCCAAAACCTGAAGTTGGCACAGGCATTTGCTCTATATCTGTTAATAATAGAAAAGTAAGTTTTTTCAGGAATTGCGATGATTAGTCCGCAACAGGTTGAGGAAATGATCAAGGCGGGACTGCCAGACGCACAGGTTCAGGTGCAAGACTTGACTGGTGGCGGCGACCACTATCAAGTGACAGTAGTTTCATCGCACTTTGCAGGTAAAGGACTAGTGCAACAGCACCAGTTAGTTTATGGTGCGTTGGGTCAAGCTATGTCAACTGAAGCGATTCATGCCTTGGCGGTGAAAACATACACTCCCGAAGCTTGGCAAGCAACAGCAAGTTCCTAAAGTTAGGAGTTAGAAGTTAGAAGTTAAGAGTTATGAATTATGAATTTTTAACTCCTCACTCTTCACTCCTCACTCCTCACTCTATTAATGCAACATAGGAAACATAATTACCATGACACCAGAACTCAAAGACAAAATTGATAGCTTGCTACAAGAAAACAAGATTTTAGTTTTCATGAAGGGAAACAAGTTAATGCCCCAATGTGGTTTCTCTAACAACGTTGTGCAGATTCTCAATACCTTGGGAGTTCCCTTTGAGACGGTTGACGTTCTATCAGACCCGGAAATTCGTCAAGGTATTAAAGAATACTCTAGCTGGCCGACAATTCCCCAAGTATATATTAATGGCGAATTCCTTGGCGGTTCTGATATCTTGATTGAACTGTACCAAAAAGGTGAATTGCAAGAAAAGGTAGAAGTAGCATTAGCTTCTTAAGCTCTTTTTACCCCAACTAAAGAGTATGTTGCTGAATTTGCGATTTGCCATTAAGGCAATATACCGTTTTTTATATCCTTGACAGGAGAGATACTATTTATTTCCCCTTTCAAGGATTTTTTAATCGGTTTCTGGCAAAAATACTCTTTGTTGGACTTGATTTTATTGCTAAACAACAATCCCCTCAGTCTAATTGGCAAAACCAATATAGGGCTGAGGGGATGCGTTTAATCAATACAATATCTCCAAAATTCCACACCACGACAACCCGTTGACCAATACAGATAATATGCTATAATCATCTGCGGTAATTAACGGTTACTATCAATGACCAGGTAAATGGTACTTAGTAGTAATCGGGTTGTGGCTGTGGTTGCGGCACTGCAAAGTTCGATCCATCGTACAAGAAGCGGCTGGCCTCCTCTTCTAGGCGATGAATCAGAAAAGGTTCAATGACGTTGCTATGTCGCAGTGCGGCTAGATATCCATCCAAATACATCCGCATATCATCCGTGCGATAACCGCGATTCCATAGCTCGATGAAGGCATCGGTGAGTCTTTGGTAATAGCGGATGGTTTGTGTGTCTTGGAGCATAACTGCTGTATTAATCTCTTTGGAATGAGAATTGTAAATGATTCACGCTAAAAAGTGAAGTGTAATTTCACTTTGTCATAAATTCAAAGTCAACACATCTACTTTGGGTATTACCCTTATAGCAGCTACAAGCTACTTTAATCCTATTCCAGAAAACATCGATTCTAGTTAGCTGCTTAAGTTATTTTTTTGATTTTCACAATCACAGCCCAATTGTATTGATGTTATATTCCTGGATGGGAGTACTAAGTTTTTGCGAAAAAATCCACTTTTGCCATCAGGTTTAATCAAGTTGAAAAGCTGTTGTAGTAGGGTTAGCTGGTTGGGTTATAGATATTTGCCACATTACACCCATCTCAAAGCAAAATGTTAAGTTAAAAGAACTTTTTATAAGTCTAACAATACTTTCGAGAAATTTAATAAAAATTTAATAATATTTCTAATCGCCTATCAGCAAGGCATAGATTAAAGATATTGCCACTCATTTTATTAGTAAATGTAAAGTTAATCGCAATTGAAGTAACAAAGGCTACAAAACCTTAGAGATGGGCTTGTTACTTTGAAAGTCATCGACGCTAAGGGGTCTTGCCGCCGTGGGTTCGGTTTGTATAGAAATCATTGAGGGGAATCCCCATTTGAGGTCGTTGTTGGGTTGGCACTTGCAACAACTGGAATACCGCGTGCATCAAGCTGCCAGTATTTATCAAGCAAGGGAAGTATTTTTAAGCCATCAACCAACACTGGTAGTTTTAGATGCAGACCTGCCTGATGGTGATGGCATTGAGTTTTGTCGTTGGTTGCATCGTCAGCAGCAACCTCTAATTTTAATGCTATCTGCCCGTAATAGTGAAGCTGATATAGTCGCAGGTTTAAAGGCTGGTGCAGATGATTACCTGAGCAAACCTTTTGGGATGCAAGAGTTTTTGGCACGGGTAGAGGCATTGATTCGCCGGAAGCGCACACCTACTGCACCAGCTTATTTGGATTATGGCACTTTGCAAATCGATTTAGTTCAGCGCCGTGTCCGCTTTCAAGGGGAGTTTATTGACTTAACACCCCAGGAATTTAGTTTGCTGTACGTTTTGGCACAGGCTGGAGGAGTACCTCTAAGTAGATCGGAATTGCTGCGTCGTGCTTGGCCTGACGCTATCGATAACCCTCGTACCATTGATACTCACGTTTTATCCCTGCGGAAAAAGGTTGAACTCGATCCCCGGCAACCCAATTTGATTCAAACTATCCGCAATGTTGGATACCGTTTTAACATGGAAATTTTGAATACCAATATTTCACAGTCACAAACAACAAAGTTAGCTAGAGAGAGATTTAATAATCAACGTTCAACACTTACTAGTAGTCAAGTGTGAATGGGGCATTGGGCATTGGGCATTGAGTACTGGGGTGAGGGGGAGTAAGAAAACGATTCCTGATTCCTGTCTCATCCAAAATTTAAAATCCAAAATCGTCTTGAGTTGCTGCTTGAATCAGGCTTTTTCGTAATTCAATCCAGTCTATCTCTGAGGCTGTTTGATTTGCGAATAAATGACCTTGTTGTAGGTGTAATAACCGAGTGCAAAACATCTGCGCTAGTTCCAGTTGATGATTTACCATCAGAATCGTGGTTTGATGAGTTTGGCTCAACTGGGTTAAGACTTGCATTAGATGAGAAGCCATACCAGGATCGAGGGCAGAGGTTGGCTCATCTAATAATAATATTTTAGGCTGGATGACTAAGGCACGAGCGATCGCTACTAGTTGTCGTTGTCCCGCAGAAAGTTGCACCTCTGTTCGCCCCAACCATTCACTGGGAATGTGTAGTTGGTCTGTCCAGTGATTGACTCGTTGCTCAATTGTCTGTTTGGGCAAACCACGCAAAACTAAAGGATAAGCCAAGGCTTGCCCAACTGTCATCCCCAACAGCTTTGATTCTTGCAATACAAGTACAAGCATCTGCCGTAGCTGAATGACAGGAATTTGGCGATATTCTTGATTTTCTAGATAGAGCTTACCACTCGTGGGTTCAATTAGGCGGTTGATGAGGCGTAATAACGAAGTTTTCCCAGCACCTACTGGGCCTACAATGGCAATGCGATCGCCTTGGGATGCCTCAAAGGAAATATCCTGCAATATGGGGTATCCCTGCTGATTGTCGGGAAGTTGGGTTTTCAGCTTCGTAAACAGATTAACTTGCTCTAGCCTGAGTGTGGCTTTTGCTGTATTCAACGGGACTGAGGATTGCAGAGAAATAACCTAAGTTAATTGTGTACTAGTTAAGGCTGTAGCGATCGCCCAGCCATCGACTAATAGTAGCAGCAGAGTGAGTACTAGTAAAATCAGGTACATCCAGGGCTGCGCTAAAGGGCGAACATCTGTGGTGTCAATGCTCGTCTTTGCTTGGACAATTTGTACCAAACGGGCAAATCCAGCTACACGCATCGGTAGTAAATAAGCTTTCCCATCCTGGCTGAGAAAGTAATAAACTAGCCCTCCTTGACCAGTGCTGCGGGGTTTTAACTCTTTGACTTGTGACCAAGGTAAAGACCAGCCTTTACGAAAAAAGCTTGGCACCCAGGCGGGGTAAGTAACCTGAATTCCTTCGTCATCTACCATTACTTGTTCAGTTAATACCGCGTACAAGGCAACAAAACCGATGCCAATCCCTATCCACAATAATTCTGGAGGTACGGGTGCAGCTGTTACCTGCGATAAAAAAGGTAATGGGACTGTGAGTGCTATGTATAGACTCAGCAACGTTATCCGAATCAAAGGAGACAGACGAAAAACAGAAGTTGAGATATTGGCTGAGTTTGCTGTCACGGCTCAATTACAATGCTTTTCTTCATTGTAGGGTAGGTCTATGTCTTAGCTGGAGTGTTGCAAATAAGGTATGCCACTTTAATAATTCGTAATTCGTAATTCGTAATTCGTAATTTTTTAGGGTAAATACTTTTGTACTACAATCCAACCAGTCAGGGATACCCAGGCAAATCCTATAAATAGAATAATATTTACGCCGATGTGTAAGGGTCTAGCCCAAGGTCGTCTAACACTAATTTGGGTGGCACTGAAAGCAGACAGTAAAACTAATGCTACGACTATTAACCCAGCAACCAAATGTGACGAGTGTCCTAGTGAGCCAAAGTGCCCTAAAGTGCCAACAATGCCGATCGCTAGCAGTAGTAGCACTAAACTTACCATGCTGATGCCCATTGTATAGTGGAGCGATCGCATCCCTTTATTACCGCCCATAAATGGCGTGATAAAAGGAAATTGCTGCGAAGTTCTCGCCCGAAACATCCAAACGCCGGTCATTGCTAACATTAGATATGCCAGCAGGGACAACCCCATAGACCAGGCGGCTATTTTCCACAACCAAAGAAATGAAGGCAGATTCATAAGAATGATTGTAAATGAGATGAGGGCAACAAGAGAGACAAGGAGAATAACCAATGTCCCATGCCCCATGTCCCATACCCAATTCCCAATAAATAATAAACAAAAAGGGCTGCTAAATTAGCAACCCTTAAATTTAGATAAAATTGTTTTTTTTAATCAACCGAGGCTAAACCAACGATTTGTAAGGGTTTTGTACTATCTCCGATTTTTGTATTAATTTGCTGCACCATTAATTTGGTATTAATAGGGTCTTCTCCATCTGATGAGTCTGTATCAAACTCACTAGTACTGGGTTCTTCGAGCTTCAGGCGATCGCACGGAATCTTATCGGATAAAATTGCACTTGCCATCATCCCTGTATGAATCTCCACTTGAGCTTTTCGTGGAGCTTCAAACACTAAACGTTGTCCAGGGAAAACAACCCTTTCAAAATACCAGTTGGGAATATTGGAGATGCGAGCTACCTGTATTTTGCTCGTGGCATTGATGTAGCAGCAGAGAATTTTTCCTGATTGCTCAGGTGGTAGAGGATCTAATATTTGAGCCATAACTGCTGAGGAGCTTTACGCCACAATTTTACATTACACTAGCCAAGCCTAGCACCCACTGATCCCCAGTTGTTGTAACTGCGAATACCAACTGAGTCTTTGTAGATTATTTCTGTCTAAAGATATATTTTCAGTTATAAAAATTTTGTAATTATTCACACCTTTTTCGGAATTATATACTATAAATAAAAGTTTTTGAGATTTTTTGCTGGTATAAAAGCTTCAATTCTCTTAAAGCAGATTGTTAGGGAATTGACATAACAACGATCCCCTTGCTTTTAGCATAGCGAGGAAGTGAGTTTTGCTGCTTCATCTATCCCAGGATTAATCGGCTGGGATCATCGCTTAATGAATAAACTCAATGTTATGGTAAAGCTATATGAAAAAATGTCTTCATAAAGCTCTCTATAGATTCCATGTATGTTTTATGCACAGCAATTTTAGCGTTTTCCGCACTTGTTAACGGCAGGTGAGCGAGTATCAATAATCGGCTGAAATGTCAAGCATGATTGTGATAAATAAAACCAAATAAAACAAGCACACACTTTAAAACTGAATGTTTCTCTCGCTTTCTCCACAGATTGGCAAGATGGAAGTTAAAACACAGATGATGGAAAATCGAATTCTTTACGTTCGCCTTCCTTGTAACCCCATCTTTCCTATTGGGGTTGTCTACCTGAGCGATCATGTCCACAAGCAGTTTCCTAATATTGAACAGCGCATCTTTGATTTGGGAACAGTACCACCTTTAGATTACAGTTCGGCCCTGGATCGCTGTATTGATGAATTTAAACCAACAGTACTAGTATTCTCTTGGCGGGATATTCAAATTTATGCCCCAGTTGGCGGACGTGGTGGCAACCCACTGCAAAACGCTTTTGAATTTTACTACGCCAAGAATCCTCTATTGAAACTACGCGGCGGATTGGGCGGTTTGCGAATCTTCATCGCTTACTATGTAGAGTTGTGGCAAAACCAGGGCTTAATCAAACGCGGTTTAAAACGTGCCCAAAAATATAATTCTGATGCTCGTGTAGTTGTCGGTGGTGGTGCAGTCAGCGTATTTTACGAACAATTGGGTAAAAGCTTACCCCAAGGGACAATTATTTCTGTGGGTGAAGGCGAAACCCTGCTGGAAAAACTTTTAAGTGGCAGAGATTTTCGCGATGAACGTTGTTACGTTGCCGGAGAAACTCAACCACGTCAACGGCTAATTCACGAACAACCCACCCCAATAGAAAAGACAGCTTGTAACTACGATTATATCGAAAGCATCTGGCCGGAATTTAACTATTACCTGCAAGATCGAGACTTTTATATAGGTGTACAAACTAAGCGTGGTTGTCCTCACAACTGTTGTTATTGCGTCTACACTGTTGTTGAAGGCAAACAAGTACGCATCAACCCAGCAGATGAAGTTGTTGCTGAGATGCGCCAATTATACGATCGCGGCATTCGCAACTTCTGGTTTACTGATGCCCAATTCATCCCCGCGAAAAAATTTATCGCCGATGCTGTAGAACTATTGCAAAAAATCGTCGATTCTGGTATGACAGATATCCACTGGGCAGCATATATCAGAGCCGACAATTTGACACCCGAATTGTGTGAGTTGATGGCAAAAACTGGGATGAACTACTTTGAAATCGGGATTACCAGTGGTTCTCAAGAACTTGTGCGGAAAATGCGGATGGGGTATAACTTGCGAACCGTCTTGCAAAACTGCCGCGACTTGAAAGCAGCTGGTTTTAATGATTTGGTTTCCGTCAACTACTCCTTTAATGTGATTGACGAACGTCCCGAAACCATCCGCCAAACCATCGCTTACCACCGCGAACTAGAACGGATTTTTGGTGCAGATAAAGTTGAACCTGCCATTTTCTTTATTGGACTACAACCCCATACCCATTTAGAAGAATACGCTTTCAAAGAAGGCATCCTCAAACCAGGGTACGATCCAATGAGTTTGATGCCGTGGACAGCCAAAAAACTTCTCTGGAATCCCGAACCCCTTGGTTCATTCTTCGGCGAAGTCTGCTTGCAAGCTTGGCAACAAAACCCCAACGACTTCGGGCGCGAAGTCATGAAAATCTTAGAAGAAAAGCTGGGTTGTGCTGACTTAGAAGCAGCACTGACAGCACCATTAGAGACAAAAGAAAAACAGTTAGCAGGTGTATCCTAGAAAACACTAAAATGTGAAGAAATTCAAAATTCTGAATTTCTCCCTCTATCTTCCTCAGTGCCTCTGCGGTTATTTTTATCAAATCCCATGTTAGAAGGTTCAATCCTACAACAGCTGGAAGCAGCTCATCGCCATACCACCAGGCCAATTCGATTCGGTGTTTACTACAAAAATACCCTAGTTGCCCTGTGCCACGCTCTAGAAGACCATATTTTAACCGACGACGGTACACCCTTAGTCATCACAGCCTTTCAACAGGGAAAATGGTATTTACAAGAAGCTGATCGATATGCAGACATCGCCCAGTGCAGCTGCCAAATTGCGATTATGGCTGCTGCTGAATCTGGCTTTGGAGAGCATCCCACCAGCGAGTTATCCAACGTAGACTTAGTGGCATTAGATTCAGGCGATCCAGTGGCGCAGGAGTGGCACTTAATTATTTTATCGCCAAAATACACAGCAATGGTAATTTGTCAAGAATTATCTGAGGCTGATTATGGCAGCACTGGAGTACCGACATCAGACTTAGAGCGCAAATTCTATGGCTTGTGGACATTTGAGCCAGAGTTAGTGCAAGAAACAGCAGAAATAGCGATCGCTCACATCAAAAAATACAACCCAAAACTGGCAGAAAAACTCACAGGCGATAAACAGCAAATTGTACCGTCAATGGACAGATCCCAAAATTTAGGTGCAGTTGTCTCCCGTGTAGTAGATTACCTCCAGACTGGGCAAGATAATTTATCTATCCCTACAGCACTTCAGAAACAAACCTTGGATCGCAACTTGGTTTCAAACGAAATCCAAGCCTTTTTGCGAATGGCGCAACTGATGGATATGGCAGATGTCAACAATCCAATGGCAGCTGCGGAAATAGTAGTTCTTGCTGAAGCGATCGCCCAGCTTTTGGATCTTCCCGCATGGCAAATTAAAAGATTGCGACTGGCGGCTTTGTTGCATCGCATAGATCCATTACAAAAAGCAGAAAGCGTTCTCACAGACAGTATCTCCACACGCTACCAAGAAGATGCCCCTAGTTGCCCCTTAACTTGTCCCTTAGTACCGGGGGCGCAAGTATTGCGAACCATGCCACGGCTGCGAGCAGTTGCCCAAATTATTACTCACCAAAGCGAGTGGTGGAATGGCGCAGGGGAACCGGCAGGTTTAGCTGGAGATGAAATTCCCTTAGAATCGAGGATTTTGGCATTATTGGCAGATTTTCAGTGGCGAGTCAATGAGCGAAAATCGTCAAATCAAAGCCGGGAACAGATATTTACTCAAGCTTTAGATGAGTGCAGACAGCAACAATCTACGCGCTTTGACCCTAAACTTGTAGATACCCTAGCTTTATTAGTTATGGGTTTACAACAGGGACTCGACTTACCCTTGATGACACCCAAATTCAGCGCCGGCATCTGGATACTTGATTCCCAATGGGATAGCCACAGCAAGATCAGTGAAGAGATTGGTAGTTACTTTACATGAATATTGAAGCCATTAAATTAGGAAAACTCAAACAACTTTCAGGGGCAAATTTAGAAGACGAGGAACTCTCCCGACTGGATTTAAGCCGGATTAATCTTGCTGGTGCTAGCCTTGTCGGCACTAATTTTGCTGGTTCTAAGCTCGAAGGTGGACATTTGGAGGGGGCAAATTTGATGGGAGCCAACCTCCAAGCAACTGACTTGCGGGCGAATTTGATGGGAGCCAACCTGATGCAAGCAGATTTAACAGGCGCTGACTTGCGGGGTAGCAATTTGCGTGGCGCTAACTTGATGGGAGCCAGACTCAGTGATGTGTCATTGGTGGGTGCTTTCTTGAGTGGTGCAAATTTGATGAATGTCAACTTGCAAGGCGTTGATTTGCGCGGTGCTGACTTGCGCGGTACAAACCTGACTGGAGCAAATCTCAAAGGTGCAGACTTGAGTCGTGCCGATTTGCAAGGGGCTTTATTGAGTGAAGCAAATTTGGAAGAAGCTGACTTGCGGGGGGCGAATTTGGCAGGGGCGAATTTAACGGGGGCGAATTTACTCTGTGCAGAGTTAGAAGGTACAAATTTGAGCGGCGTTAATTTGAATAAAGCTTGTGTGGTGGGTACAGTTGTGGAGGCTACGCTTTGAATAGGTATTAATTTATACAAACTGCAATGAATAATAAATACTAAAGCACCCCAATGTATGCCTTCAAAGTAGCCAATTTTCTACGCTTAGACCAGGTACGCGTTCAAATTCGCGGACATTTGCTGTAACAAGCGTTAGGTTAAGGGCTAGGGCATGGGCAGCAATCAGTAAGTCATTAGGGTCGATGGGTCTTCCTGTTTGCTCTAAGTGTGTGCGAATTACCGCATAGTGCTGATCCACGGGAGACGATAGCGACAAAATAGGTAACACTTCAAGAATGCTTTCTAGTTGATGAAGAAGACGGAGAGAGCCACTTTTAGCTGCACCAAATCGCAGTTCACACACTACAATAATGCTGGTACAAATGCAGTTTTCCTCTACGGCTATAAGCCGCTGAAACACCAAACCTTGAGGATGTCTTACCAAATCTGAAATAATGTTGGTGTCTAGCAGGTATTGATAGGTCATTGGCCAGGATTAAAGCACGATGTCATCGAGTGGCAGTAACCCTTCATCTATGTTAGGAAAGTTTTCTGTAATATCTTCCAAAGTGGCAAGCAGCGAAAGTAGAGAACCGGAAGAAATAGGTTCAATGATTAATCGATTACCTTCTTTGCGTAACAAAACTTCTGTACTGGATAGAGCAAATTCATCAGGAATCGTTAGGACTTGATGTTGCCCATCTCGTAAGAGGTAAACATGACATGAGTTTAGCATCAAGCAATCTCCTTAAAATTATAATTATTTCGCCGCAGTCTGCTGCTTTACAATATCATGTCAATTACTTAAGATTTTACTATCTGTTAGTGCTTGCAGTTTCAGCAGGTGAAAATTTGTGAGCCGAACTGTACCTAGTCGCAGTCCCTATTAACGAATCAAAGCATGAGCGACGAAAGCCAATCAAACAGCTCAGATGAAGAGGAGTTTGACCCGGTAACAGATTTAAGAGATTGGTCGGCAGCAGAAACAGAGTTAGCCTGTTTTGCGCTGCCAGAAGTAAAGGTAAACGGTTGGTTAAAATCATCAACACTAAAAAACCACCTATGCCGATTATTTGTATTTTTGAAGATTACCCAGAATGACACCCGTCGCCGCAGAAGTCTCAATCACCGCAATCATTCCCATGTTGACCGCGATCGCAAATCGGCAATGGGAACAGTTCAAAGAACTGGAGGCAGATTTTGTATCCCAGTATGGTGTAGAGGTATGGCAAGAGGTTTTTAATTTTCGTCTCAAGCCAGCACTGGATAAAGATTCTGACAGATGGTTACTGATTCAGTGGTGTGGTGAAGGAATTATCTCAGTTAAAAATGTGGCGTAGGTGCGATCGCCCAAAGTGAATTATAGCGATCGTTTTTATTCCCATCCGAAGGTCACTACTTCGTGGTTTTGCAGTATTCTTAGCTATTGTTAAAATTTTTGAAGATGAAGCAGGTGAAAATTTGTGAAGTCAAGATTTATGAACGCCAGCGAAATACTTTTCTCATCAGAAATATAGCTATACTTGCACCTATTATACCCAATATACTCGATATACTCAAAGCAAAGAATCCAGGAGTTTCTTGATGATAATCAATAACTGTTTTAAGTAGTTTATTTGGATTCTTGTCTTTAAGATAATAAATATCCGAGATTAATAGACCTTCACAACCTCCTATAGCTCCAATTAATAATCTAAATGCTTCAATAAAAAAATTGGTTTTCCTTGTGATAATTAGAGTAGCTATGCCAGCAAATGCTCCTCCCAATAAACATGGTGTAATTAATGTTATTCATAACATTAATAGCGTTTGATTGTCTGGTTACCACATAACCTAAATTATTCCTGACGAGGATATTTTTACCATTTCAAAACCTTTTCAAAACATTATTGATTATCTACCGCTAAACCTTGATTTCTCGCTACTTTTTACGCGATGCCTAGGTTGAGCTGCGCCTACGCTATTGATCAAAGGATGATTAATATAGCAACCGCCAAGGCGGTTAAGCCGCTGTATGAAGCACAGCTTCCATCGCAT
>NZ_JAVRCL010000104.1:0-16855 GCF_034530775.1 Nostoc sp. DedSLP04
TTGAATTCGGGTGGTCGTTTATTGAATTCGGGTGGTCGTTTATTGAATTCGGGTGATCGTTTATTGAATTCGGGTGGTCGTTTATTGAATTCGGGTGATCGTTTATTGAATTCGGGTAGTCGTTGATTGAATTTAAGCAGTGGTTAGGGTGGGGTAAAACCCAGATTCTTGAGCAACTTCAGACTTGTGTGTACACCGTAGCTTTATAGATGGGGGAGGGAGAGACGCGATTAATCACATCTCTTGTACAGACGCGATTAATCGCGTCTTAAAATTGCAACCCTGGTGCTTCTGCCAAAATCGGATTAATTTCAAACCAAGACCCCTGAGTGTCTCGGTACTCATAGACGAATCGACTGTGTACCAAAATTCGGTATCCATCATCGCCGCTTACCCATTTCCGCTGTTGTACTTGGCGCAACAAGTTCCACTCATCATCTGTGATTGCTAAGGTCATTTGATTGCAGTAGGCTCTAATTACAGTTTCTAACCCCGCACGCGATAAAGGCAGTTTTCTTTCCTTTTTGATCCAATCGTTGAGCAGTCTGAGTAATTCGCGGACATGACCGCCACTAATTCGGCAAAGTCTTTCTAATGTTTCAGGAGTATCAAAAATCTCTGTAATCCAGCCGAGGCGCTCCTCTGGCTGATTATCAGGATAAGCTCTTGCTAGGATCATCTGTGCCAGTAGTGCCAGACCTTCAGTGCATTCACTGCCATCGCGTAATTGCACTGGCACCATCGGTAACACTTTTGGATAAACCATAAATCGCTGTGTTAACCTGCTCAAGTCGTTGGAAAACATCAACTCTAAAGGCATGGTGTAAACCACATGGCACTTGAGTTGAGTTAATTGTTCTCCCCGATCTACAAATAAATATTCCGGCTGAGGTCGTCCCCAAGACTTGTTAGCAGTCTCAACGCGATCAAGATTATCGACAATTACCACTAGTCCTTTTTTGCCGTGTTGCTTCAGTTTAATAATGGCAGGTTCGAGTAATTCCTCGTTAATTACATCTATAATGCCTTTTGTGCGCGGCCCTAAATATTCTCTTAACTTGTTGCGAAGTTCAGGGCTATTTTTGGCTTTGGCTGTAATTTTGCCAATGCCTAGTGCCACCACTGATACTCCTTCTTTCTCATTTGCTTTCAGTTCTCCAATACCTGGAATTTTTGCTTCGGCGGCAAACTTACCCTCAGTACTCGCAGAAACTTTACCAATGCCAGGAAGTGATGCTTCGGCTGAAACTTCAACTTCTGTCATCAAAAGTTTAGCGGCTCCTTGAAGAATTTTCTTCAGACCTTGGGGTTCAGGAATTTCTAGTTTTTCTAAGCTATCGAGACTTTCACTAACTCGGCGAGCTACGCTTAATAAAATATCACTGATATCAACATCACCCATTTCCAAGTCTTGACTGGACTCAAAATATACTACATGGAAATCTGATTGCTCTAATTCTGCTTTCAGTCTGAGCAATTCTGTAGATTTGCCGCAGCCGATATGGCCTGTAAATAATTCACAGGTAGGGCCTTCAGGTGAGAAAAATGTAATATTCTCCCTTAACTCCTCAATAATCCTGCCACCGCGCACTGAGGAAAAATCAATATAGTACTTTCGATCCTCGGCATTTTCTACAGCCAAAGTCTTGCTAGGGTTGCAAGCCTGATAAAACTTCTGTAAATCCGGTTTCATTAACTAAGTCACAACAAGGCTTTTCTTTATTGTCAACACAAACTCTGTGACATATTCCGCAAAATTAAGTCATTTTTGTAGTAAATGTGAGTTTTTGACTACCTCTCGTCTAACTTCCCAACATCTGCAAGTTATGTAAAGTGGCATAAAGCCCTCCTTGTTGCAGGAGTTGTTCGTGACTTCCCTGTTCGATTAATTCGCCACGCTTGAGAACAAAAATCCGGTCTACATTACGAATCGTAGACAAGCGGTGAGCGATAATAATGGCGGTACGTCTGATTAAAAGCTGGTTTAATGCTTCTTGGACTAAAGCTTCTGTGCCAACATCTAAACTAGCGGTAGCTTCATCTAGTACCAAAATTTGCGGATTGCGAATGGCAGCCCGCGCAAAGGCTAAAAGTTGTTTTTGACCACTAGAAATATTTGTACCCCGTTCTCGAAGTTGAGTATCATAACCTTGGGGTAGTTCTTCTATAAACTGGGCAATGTTGGTTTGCTCTGCTGCTTGTTGAATCTGCTCAATGGTGTAGCCATCTCCTAAAGAAATGTTGCTTTTAACATCGCCAGCAAACAAAAAGCCTTCTTGTAAAATTACTGCCATGTAACGCCGCAGTTCTGCCTGCGGTACTTCCCGAATATCGACGCCATCTATGAGAATGCGTCCTTGGGTGGGTTCGTAGAGGCGGCACAAAAGACGGATAATCGAAGTTTTACCCGCACCGGTAGGGCCAACTAATGCAATTTTTTCACCAGGATGAATGGTGAAATCTAAGTCTTTAATTACGTAATCATCATTTTTGTAAGCAAACCAGACGCGATCAAAGCGAATCTCTCCCAGTTCTGGGGGGGAAGTGAGGTCTGGGGATTCTAGATTTGCCAGTATTTCGTCGATGTAGCCAAATTTCGCATCAAATATTGAGAAGCGGACATTGGCGCGATCGCTAATTTCTATCGGTTCATCTAATATATCCCCTACGCGTTCAATGGCAGTAAAACCAGCTTGTATTACTGTAAATTTTTCCGCAAAAGCCCTTAAAGGGTCAAATAATCGCTGGGCATACAATACAAATGTCGATAAAGTCCCGAAAGTCAAGGTTTTTTCCAACAGCAACCAACCACCCACGCATAAAACACCTGCGATCGCAATCAGTCCAATCCATTCTAAGGTTGCTGAAACAAATGAATCATAAAAGATGGTTTTATCCATTTGCTGAGTGTAGTTCCTGTTCGTAGCACGAAACAATTCGGCATTAAATTTTTCTCTACGGAACAACTGCACGACGTTAATACCAAGCACATTTTCTTGTAGCTGTGAATTTAGGATCGAAAGTTCTTCTCGCCCTTTGTAATTGGCTTTGCGGTATTGTTTTTGAATGTAAACAATTACCCAGCTAGTTGGTAACAGCATCAATAACAGCAAGCAAGAAAGTTGCCACTGGATGGAAAACATTAAACCCAAAGTCACCAGCATTAAAAACAAATCGGATATGATGCCAATTGCCCCAGTCGAAAAGACATCGCCTAACACTTCCACATCGCTGGTGATTCTAGTAATTAATTTACCTACGGGTGTGCGGTCAAAAAAGCGCACTGCTAGAGATGTTACATGCTGAAATAAGTCTTGGCGAATTGCTGCGGTGATTTGTTGCCCTAGCTTTTGGACTATATAACCTTGAAAACCTGTCAACATCACTTGGATGGCGATCGCAATTACCAATAATCCCTCTAGGATATTTAGCCCTTGCGAGAAGGGACGATTCCTGAAAAGTTCGTAAGTGCTTGGTTCGTGACGAATCAGAGAGATTACTTGCCCAATCAAGAAAGGTTGTACGGCATTAGCTAGTGCGATCGGTATGAGTAGGCACATCGACAGCGCCAATAGCCGTCCGTTACGACGGGCATAAGGCACCAAACGCAAAAATAACCACCAGTCATTTTCACGCCGACGATCTGGGGTATAAGATTTTTTCAGAGATTGGTAGATGCTCATAGTAAGAGCATTATATTAATGTTTGGAAAAAAACACGCTTGTTTAAAGTAGCGTTTATTTTTCTACTCTGATACCATGCCTGAGATAGAGACTGCAAGACTACTACTAAGATCCGGATATTCCTCAAGATTTGGATGATTTCCTTTACATTTTGCAATCTTAAAACTATCAGTCTTCTACCCAGAAATGTTGCCACTGTATAATTTAATTTGGCGATTCAAAACGATTCACAATCGCAGCTAGCAAAATCATTGGCGAACCAACTGCGAAACATCAGGGGCGTTGCACAGAAAGCGGGATGATTTTGCTAGTTTTGTGGGATGGGCCGAAAAGCCCGTCCCTTGTGTTTCAGGGCGCTCGTGTCGCCCACCCTACAAGAATCATCCCTTGATTCAGCAACGCCACATCAGGACTTTCAAGGGGTGGAAGTCTTCAGGGTGGATTGCTATCATTGG
The DNA here is from genome assembly GCF_034530775.1 of Nostoc sp. DedSLP04. NCBI lineage: Bacteria > Bacillati > Cyanobacteriota > Cyanophyceae > Nostocales > Nostocaceae > Nostoc > Nostoc sp. DedSLP04. The sequence goes on from NZ_JAVRCL010000104.1 coordinate 4,139, forward strand.
TGTCAACTTAAGCCGAAAACTATATCGGACAAGCGTTTTACAAATCCCTTACGCCCTCATTCCCTAACCCCTTCTACCTTGGGAGAAGGGGAATTGAATGTTTAGCTCTCCTCTCACGGATGGGAGAGGGGCTGGGGGTGAAGGCAAAACGTTGTTACCAAGCGGGTTGAGCGTTAAGTAGACACCTATGAGAAGTGCGCCCCTACAGTATTTGTATTAATTGCTTCATAAATATTCCTGTAAGTATGGAATAATAGCATACTTATCTGTTTACGTCTTATATCTAAAGATAGAAGATTGAGGTTAAAATTTGGGAAACCTAAGAGGGGTTCATTCCCAAGAGATGTTCTACCTACTTATCGCAGAATGCAACTGAGGTCAGATGACGCAACCTTTAAATCAAGTCAAAGAATGGGAACAACGTCGTGATGAAGCAAACCGCTACTACCAACGGGGCAAATTTCAAGAGTCTCTCGATCTTGCAACCAAAAATTTACACTTGGCCAGAGCAATTCCAGACCGAGCCAGAGAAGGTTATACATTAAACGACCTCGGTTTAGCTCACCTCAGTTGCTGGCAACCTCAAAGAGCATTAGAGCGTTTTCATCAGGCGCTTTCGGTTGCTATTGAAATTGGCAACACGCCAGCACAAGCAACTGCACTTAGCAATCTGGGTTCTACCTACAGCCGTCTTGGACGCTTTTCGCAAGCGTTGGAATATTTTGACAAAGCACTACCAATCTTTAGGCGATCGCAAGATACTCAAAGTGAAGTTTCTACTCTTAATGATGTCGCGCTAATTTATACCCGCTTAGGAGAACCGAAACGCGCACTGTTGCTACAACACCAAATTTTGAGGATGCGGCGATTGTTAGGTGACTTTTCTGGCGAAGCAACAACGCTCAATGGTATTGGATTTGCCTACAATGTCTTAGGCAAGTTTGAGCAAGCGCTAGAATTTTTTCAAGCAGCACTGCCAATTCAACGAGCCGTGAAAAATCTGCTTCAAGAAGCAACCACCTTGAACAATATTGCTTCTGTCTATCATGATTTAGGAAAACCGAAACAAGCGCTATTGCTCTACTATCAAGTTCTTTTGACACGTCAAGCAATTAGCGATCGCGCAGGCGTTGCAACAACCCTTCACAACATTGGTTTTACCTACAGCACCCTGGCAGAGCATCGCCAAGCCATGAAGTTCTATAAGCAAGCCATTGGGATTTATCAAGAACTGGGCGATAATCTTGGAGAAATTTCAACTTTGCTGAATATGGGAAGCGTTTACGCCACCACGAAACGCAAAAAAATGGCGCGATCGTGCTATCAAAATGCCCAAGAGTTAGCAGAGCAAATTGAATATCAGCCACTTTTAGAAAAAGTACAGCAGTTCATAGATTCTCTGTAGCTTCCAGTTCCCTTTCTCCAGTATTGGGCTAAAGTGTACACACGAGTCCTTCTGACCCCCTCTAACTCCCCCTTATAAAGGGGGAGAACCGGATATTTCCCCCCTTTACAAGGGGGGATTAAGGGGGGTAAATTCAGGATTGGGACTTCATTACCAAGATGTGTGTACACCATAGCCCATATTGGGATGAGGGCAACCCTACTAGTGAAATTAAATATGCGTTATGCAGAACCCTTGTAGAGACGTAGCACTTGCTACGTCTCTACAAGGATTCTTTTTTACCCTAGCTACAATACCAAAGTTGTAGCTAGAACAAGGACATCTATGAAAGCTTACGAAATTCAAAGCAACGCCGGGATTGATGCCTTGGCATTAGTCGATCGCCCCCAAGCAAAACCCGCAGCTGGACAAGTTCTGATTCAAGTCAAAGCAACATCCTTAAATTACCGCGATCTGCTGGTGATTGAAGGAGCTTACGGTTCTGGACAGAAATATCCGTTAATTCCCATGTCTGATGGTGCGGGAGAAGTTGTGGCGGTGGGGGAAGGTGTGACACGGGTGAAAATAGGCGATCGCGTCGCTGGTATTTTCTTCCAAGACTGGATTTATGGCTCTTTAACCAAAGAGAAAATGAAATCCGCTCTCGGAGGCGGTATCGATGGAATGCTAGCCGAGTATGTCTTATTACACCAAGATGGTTTAGTAATATTACCCGATCACTTATCCTATATTGAAGGTGCAACTTTACCCTGTGCAGCAGTCACAGCTTGGCACGGGCTGGTAACAAAAGGCAAGATTGGTGCAGGTGATAGTGTTTTATTACTCGGTACTGGAGGAGTTTCAATTTTTGCTCTCCAGTTTGCCAAGATACATGGTGCTAGAGTGATTATTACTTCTAGCAGTGATGAAAAGTTGGCACGAGCCAAACAGCTTGGTGCTGACGAGACAATCAACTACAAAACAACACCAGATTGGGAAAAGCAAGTTTATCAATTAACCAATCGCACAGGTGTAGATCATGTAGTTGAGGTAGGCGGTGCAGGTACTCTGCCAAAATCATTACAAGCAGTCCGCATTGGGGGACGTATTAGCTTGATTGGCGTATTGTCAGGTAGAGGAAATGAAATTGACCCCATGCCAATACTTTTTAAAAGCTTAACAGTTCAAGGAATTTATGTTGGCAGTCGGGAAATGTTTGAAGCGATGAATCAGGCGCTGCAACAGCATCAAATCAAACCAATTATCGATCGAGTTTTTCCCTTCAATGAAGCACGAGAGGCTTATCATTACCTCAAAAGTGCGGCTCACTTCGGTAAAGTCGTAATTCGTAATTCGTAATTCGTAATTTTCAAGAGTTTAATTCTATGTTTCAAGTGGGGTTTGAATTCCCAGTTGAAACATAGTTATACCAATAGACCATTTGTAGAGACGCGATTCATGAGCCAGCGCGTTGCGGGGGTTCCCACGGCAGTCGCTCATGGGGGGAACCCCCAAGACCGCGCTGCCTCCCCGTTGTAGCGACTGGCGTCGCGTCTTTACCTAAGGATGTGTTGCAATCATTAATTAAATTGGTATTATGAATTACCTTTAAACAGCAGCGAGAGTAGGCGTAGCAAATTTAGCATATCGCTCGATGTAGAATTCTTTAGAGTGAGCGATCGCTTTCACAGATTCACGCTCTTTCAAAGCATGTTTCCACTGACGTACACGGGTAAATTGCTCTGGTATTCCAAAACCGCGATATTGCTTCAATGCAGCCCAGCGCTCAAACCAGGGGAAATAGGTGAAATCTACCAAACTAATAGATTCGCCAAACCAATAAGGGCCTTCTTTAGATAGCTTTGCTAAACCTTCGTTTTCAATGAATTCCAGATGTTTAGATAGTTCCTGTTTCGCTTCTTCTTGTTTTTCGGGATCTGAACTCCGCAGCAGGGTAGAAAAAGCGGGAACGAATCTGGTGTTAGCAAAATCGATCCAAATGCGAGCTTGTGCCCGATCGATGGGGTTGCTGGGTAACAATGGTGGATTGGGAAATACCTCATCAAGATATTCGTTAATTACCGCTGACTCCCAAACTCGGTTATCGTCATGAGTTAGTGCAGGCACTTTACCATAAGGGGAAACTTTGGTAAATCCTTCAGGTTTATTCTGCAAATCAATTTCAATCAAATCGAAGTCAATGCCTTTCTCTTGGAGTACCAAGCGGGTACGGTGAGCATAAGGACAAACAACTGCACTGTATACTTTAATTTCAGTCATGTTTAAGTTCCTTGGTAAATAGGACTTGTTAATCGCCATTGAGAATTGAATTTTCATCCAAAATCCCAAATCTTAAATGGGCATTGGGCATTGGGCATTGGGCAAAAACTTACTGCAACTTCTCCCCTGCTCCCCTGCCTCCCCAGCTCCTCTGCCCCCCTGCCCCCTGCCTCCTGCCCCCTGCCTTCTCCTAAAGCCAGGGCACTTCTTCAGGTGCATAACGGAAGGCGCGGAAGACTGTATTTTGCTCTCCACGAGTTACGGGCGATTTTTCACCTGGGATATTCCGAGTTGCAAAGTAGGGATTAATGTATTCCCAAACAATCTCTCCTGCAACTGTCACCTCGAATATCCGGCCGTAAGCACCTTCTGTAATTAAGGTATTGCCATTGGCTAAACGTTGCGCCCCTGATATGTATGCACTGAAGAAATTTTGGGGCGGGTTGTCGGTGTATTCCCAAACTATCTCTTTGGTTTGACGGTTCACCTCAATCACACGAGAAAAATTGAGAGCAATGTTACGGCGATGTGCGCCATTGTCGAAAATCAAGATATTACCGTTAGCTAATTCGTTCGGAAAGTGCTGCTGTGCTAGCACGTCATCGCCTAGCGTCCAGATGATTTCTCCGGTTTTGCGATCGATAATGACAACTGTGGAGATATTGCGAAAGCTCACTATAATGCTGCCATCGGCGAGTTCACCCACAGTATTCCCATGAGTCCATTCATGTCGATGATCTTGGGGTGTAATCGTAAATATATCTGGATCGAGGTGTTCGTGAGCGTGCCAAGTCCAAACGATTTCACCTACTGGAGTCACCTCATAAAGCACATCCGCATAGATATCACCATTTGGTTCTGTACCTGGTACGCCACCTTTGATCCGGGGAACCAAAGACTGAGGTATCTTTTCAATGGCGAGTAGAATCGTGTTGCCATTGGCTAGCCTGCGTCCATCATGATGATGATCTGGATGCTTATATTCCCAGATAATATTTCCTTTGGGATCTGCTTCTAAAACAACGCCACTTTTGAATGCAGCCCACAAAGCAAAACGTAGGGGTTCTTCTGGCGGAGTCTTACCATTATAAAAAAGGTTGCCATTGGGCAAAAGATAACCGTATAACCCTGGTGGATAAGGCAGATTCCACTGGTGTACTACTTCTCCTTCCAAGTTCAGAAGGTAGACTTCACCTTTACCTGTCAGGGGTGTGAAAAGTGTGTATCCTTTAAATACTTTTTCGGGATTGTAAGCTCTTAAACCAGTACCCCGACGACGAATAGTATTTTGGTCAATTAATGTTGCTGTAAAAGTCATATTTTACCGACTAAATATCTAGTTTTGAATCTAAGAATTGAGAGAGTGCATCGCGCATCTCTACTTCTACTCTGAGAATGAGAGCCAGAGGCTCTAAGGAGGCATTACCAGGCTGGAGCCTGGTAACGAGGCGAACACTATCTAAAATGTTTGAATTTTGTTAGCGCAGCGTTAGCGAGTCCGCGAGCGTCATTTTGAATTTTGAATTGTTTACGGTGCTGGGTTTGGCGACTGAGCATGAACTATATCCAACTCTTCCAAAATGTCTTTGTTGAGAACTACATTCACGCTTTCTAAATTCTCTTTGAGTTGCTCCAGTGTGGTGGCACCAATAATTGTGCTAGCCACAAACCAACGACTCCGCACAAATGCCAAAGCTAGATGCGCTGCACTTAGTTGATGGCGCTTGGCAATTTCTACGTAAGCTGATACGGCTTGACTTACTTTTGGTTTGAGATAGCGCTGACCGAAATTATCAAACAAAGTGACTCTGGCTTTTTCTGGTTTGCCGTTTAGATATTTCCCAGTCAAGAAGCCAAATGCCAAAGGACTATAAGCTAGTAATCCAATTTCTTCGTGATAAACTGCTTCTGCTAAGGCTCCGTCAAATACTCGATTCAACAAGTTATAAGCATTTTGAATCGAAGCAACTTTAGGCAATCCTAACTGTTTAGCAGCTTTACTAAACTGGGCAACTCCCCAAGGGGTTTCGTTACTCAAACCGATATAGCGAATTTTCCCCGCTTTAATTACATCGGCAAAAACTGCTAGCTGTTCAGCAATGGGAACCGTTTCTTTCACCTGAGTCGGATCGAATACCGTTTGTCCAAATCGTGGCACATAACGATCGGGCCAGTGAATTTGGTATAGATCGATATAGTCTGTTTGTAATCTTTTTAGACTATCATCTACAGCTTTTTTGATATTATCACGGTCAATTGCTTCGGCTCCACCACGTAACCATTTAAAGCCTCGACCAGGCCCCGCAATCTTAGTAGCTATAATAACTCGATCTCTTTGTTGGCGCTTTAACCATTCCCCAATATAAGTTTCAGTTAATCCATAAGTTTCTCTACTTGGTGGGACAGGATACATCTCAGCTGCATCAATAAAGTTGACTCCTTGGGCAATAGAATAATTTAGCTGTTTGTGGGCTTCTTCAATAGTATTTTGTTGTCCATAAGTCATAGTGCCCAGACAAATTTCTGAAACTTTTAAGTCACTCTTGCCAAGTTGGTTATACTTCATATTTCTACGTTGTTATTCACTCGATTTAACAGTGATATTTTTGTTAGAGATTTTGCATTTTGTCAAGGGCATTATTATTTTTTAAGTAAATTAGCTTCAAACAACACTGGATTCGGCACTAAGCCAATATAAGTTTTTCAGAGAATATACAGTTTATACTCCTGTAAATCGATAGTTAAAGTGTATTTAATGCATATAGCTGTTTATTATTGCATAGATGAACCAGATAAGTAAGTTAGTTTTGGGTAATCAAAATTTTAAATATGTAGTAGAAAATACTTGTTTTTATTGGGTATTTGTGAAATAGACTGTTTTAGACTAAGTATATACTACAATAAATCGGTAGATTTACCGTAGTAAGCTAAAAATCTTAAGATTCTTCTAGAATGAAGTCTTAATAAATATTCATATTAATTAGGTAATTTCTAAGTATCTTCTTTTTAAGATAATAAAAATATACCAAGACTATTTGGGAGAGCTAAAAAAATTTGTCGCAATGAAAAAGATTTAGGTTTTAATGAGTTGTATAATCAGGAATTTTTTGCTGCGATCGCTTCCAAGGATGCTCGTGTCTATAGCAAGATGATTAACGAACATAATTTCATTTAATTATGCGATCGCAAATGTCGCAAATGTAATTAAGTTAATTTCTCTGGATTTTTTGTTATTATAAACAACTCAATTTTGTTATATTATAGATATGAGTATAAAAATCTCAATCTTTTATTATAAGCTTTTTAGGAAGTACGCTTTTTGACATTAGGGTTAAACTCTTGATTTTTCTCCCTATGCCGTGAGTTGTCTTTTCTAAAGACGGCTACATTCAGGAGAATTCCAATGTCATTAGATAAAAATATCCTTGAAAAACCAGCAAATAAGTTGCTGGCAACTTTGCCAGCCAGTGATTATGAGCGTCTTGTTCCCCACCTGAAGCTAGTTTCGCTTTCTACTCGCCAAATACTTCACCATGCAGGCGAAGCGATCGCACAGGTATATTTTCCTAACAAAGCAGTAGTTTCTATAATCACCACTATGGAAGATGGCTCGACTGTGGAAGTTGGTTTAGTGAGCAATGAAGGCATGGTGGGTATGTCCGTAATTTTAGGAGACAACACCACAACCACAACAGCATTTGTGCAGATTCCAGGTAGTGCGATGCAGATGGATGCGGATATACTCAAAAGCGAGTTCAATCGGGGCGGAGCTATTCAAAGCGTGCTGCTGCGCTACGTGCAAGCTGTATACACTCAAATAGCACAAGGATCTGCCTGCAACCGTCTTCATAGACTAGAGAGGCGGTTGGCTCGGTGGCTGCTAACAGTTTCCGATCGTCTGGAATCAGACGAATTTCCGCTCACCCAAGAATTTATCTCGCAGATGTTAGGTGTACGTCGTGTTGGTGTCACCGAAGCAGCTAACATCCTGAGCGAAGCCGGAACGATCGCCTACCGCCGTGGTGAGATTCACATCCTGAATCGAGAGGCTTTAGAAAAAACCTCCTGCGAATGTTATCAGGTTATAGAAAATGAATTTATCCGTTTATTGGGCAATAAGCCCAATAAACGGCAAAAATAATTTTTTTGAAGCTTCTATGTACGGAACCGCACAGACTTGTTAAAGTCTGTTCATTTAAGCTTTTTTATATCGTCCCTGTGTTCTTTTAGAGAATACACCTTTCGACATTAGGATCAAATTCTGAAGTTCTTTCCTTGTGCCCTGAGTTGGCTTTTCTAAAGTCACCTATCTTAAGGAGAGTGACTTTTAATGTCATTAGATAAAAGCCTTTTTCAGCAACCACCAAATAAGCTGCTGGCAGCTTTGCCAGCGAGTGATTATGAACGTCTTTTCCCCCATCTAAGGCTAGTTCCGCTCCAAGTTCAGCAAATCCTTTACCAAGCAGCCGAACCCATTACACAGGTCTATTTTCCTGATAAGGCAGTGGTTTCTATTGTCACCACTATGGAAGATGGCTCAACGGCAGAAGTTGGGATAGTAAGCAATGAAGGCATGGTGGGTATCCCGGTAATTTTAGGAGACAACACCACAACCACAACAGGCTTTGTGCAAATTTCTGGCGCTGCTATGCAAATCAATGCAGATGTCCTGAAAGCCGAGTTCAATCGGGGCGGAGCTATTCAAAACGTGCTGTTGCGCTACGTACAAGCTGTATACTCTGAACTGGCGCAAGGTGCTGCCTGCAACCGTCTCCATACACTGGAAGAACGGCTGGCTCGCTGGCTACTGACAGTTTCTGACCGTCTGGAATCAGAAGATTTTCCCCTCACGCAAGAATTTATCTCCCAGATGCTAGGTGTACGTCGTTCCGGCGTGACAGTAGCGGCTAGCACCCTGAGCCGAGCCGGAATGATCAGCTACCAACGCGGTCATATTAGCATCCTGAACCGAGAGCATTTGGAAGCAACTTCCTGCGAGTGTCGTCAAGTTATCCAAAACGAATTTGCTCGGTTACTGGGCTTCATGCCCAGTAACCGAGCCAAAAAATTTTTTTGAGCTATGTGTGCGAAACCGAACAGACTGGCAAAAGTAAGTTAATTTAAAGTATTATGAGCGAATTTCTATTTTAATGTTCAGTGAGCGAAAACACTCTTAAGCTGCAAGTAAATAAGTTACTCGCGGCTTTGCCAACCAGTGATTACGAGCGTCTTCTCCCGCACCTAAAGTTAGTTTCGCTTCCCACTCGGCAAGTTCTTTACGAACCGGGAGAACCCATCACACACGTCTATTTTCCCCAAAACGCAGTGGTTTCTATAGTCACTTGTATGAGAGATGGATCGACGGTGGAAGTTGGGATAGTGAGCAATGAAGGTATGGTAGGTATCCCAGTAATTTTAGGAAGCAACACAACAACCACAAAAGCGTTTGTCCAAGTTGCGGGTGCTGGAATGCAGATAGACGCAGATATTCTGAGAACCGAATTCAATCGGGGTGGAGCTATTCAAAAGCTGCTGCTGCGCTATGTACGAGCTATATATACCGAACTTACACAATCATGTGCCTGCAACCGTCTTCATTCATTGGAGGAACGACTGGCTCGTTGGCTGCTCACAGTCTCTGACCGTTTGGCATCAGAAGAATTTCCGCTCACGCAAGAATTTATCGCCCAGATGTTGGGTGTAAGGCGCTCCGGTGTGACAGTAGCGGCTAGCACCCTCAGCCGAGCCGGAATGATTAGCTACCAACGTGGTCATATTAAAATTCTGAACCGAGAGGATTTGGAAGCAACTTCCTGTGAGTGTTATCGAGTCATCCAAAAGGAATTTACTCGGTTGCTGGGGAATAAGTCAAGGCGCGTAGGCGTAGCCCGTCGTAGATATCGCCAATGAAGAATATTAAGTTACTATGTCTGAAACCGGACAGACATTTGCTAATTGCTTCCTTTAAGATTTAGTAAAGTATGCAATCAAATAGCGCGTTTTTATGCGATCGCTACTTCTAGTCTTTATGCTACGGAGCCGTGAAAATAATGTCTAATCAATCGATGTCTTTTCAAGGTCTGCGATTGCTGATTGTTGATGATGACGCTGATACGAGAATATTACTTACTTTTCTGTTTGAATTAGAGGGAGCAGAGGTAATTGCAGCGGCTTCAGCAGACGAGGCTCTAAAAATAATGTCATCTTTTAAAGCAGACATCCTAATTAGTGACATTTGCTTACCCGACGAAGATGGCTACTCACTGCTCTTGAAAGTCAGAAATTTAGAAGCAAAGCGAGGTAGAAAGATTCCAGCGATTGCTTTAACAGCATCTACTTTCGAGGCTGACCATAAACGTGCATTATTAGCAGGTTATGATATATACCAATGCAAGCCAATAGATTTAGACGAGTTAACTTCTATTGTTGCTAGTTTAGTTGGAATCGAACAATACGTTTGTCATGTTTAGATGTAACTAGAGATAAATCATTAAATAAAAAAGCTTTAACTAAACTAAATTTATTTATTTTCAAAATGCGATGTCTACACGAGCTAACCCGTTGTAGACATCGCATTTTTTCAGAGGATGTCTGAAAACTTTGTGGTGTTGTATTCGAGACTTGTAGATCCCCCTAAATCCCCCTTAAAAAGGGGGACTTTGATTCCAGTTCCCCCCTTTTTAAGAGGGGCTAGGCAGGGTGGTTTCATACAACGAGAGAAAAACTAAAAATGGGTTTCAAAGCCTCTCCCCGAAGCGGAGAGAGGTTTGGAGAGGGGTCAAAATCTATCGTTATACATGAAAAATCAAGACTTATATATTTTTCTTTTTTCGTATGAAACCACCCTGCTTTTTAAGGGGGGCTAGGGGGGATCAAGCGAAATATTGAATACTTCTCAGACATCCTCTCAGGAATATTTTGACTAATTTAGCAATCTGATTTGATTTCTGAATTAATCGTAGGGACTAGGGACTGGGGACTGGGGACTGGGAAGAAGGAATAAAGCTGTACTGAGTTTTTTTCAAAAATAAAATAGGACTCATATTTTATTTTTTATTAATTTCGCTATTAATAAAAAACTTTTTAAAATACAGTGATATAAAATATACTAAGAATAAATACAGAGAACGACCAAGTAATTCTCTGGAAGTACTCATTTTTTCATATTAAGGAGTGCATTATGGAATATCTTGCTTATTCTCAGATGTTTATTGCTCAAGAAGAGGCATCTGGAAACACTAAGTATCATCTTCCTCAACCTCAATTCAATTGGAAAAAACTGCTTAAATCTTCGGCTTGGTTAACTTTTGCTGGTGTCGGTGTATTATTTGCTGTTGTAACTCAAATTCAAGTAAGTTCGGCTGCCTATGTAAAGACTAACGGCAGTTGTTTACGTGTCCGTACCGGCCCAAGCAGCAACTACTCGTATGTGGACTGTGTACCAAATGGTGCAACACTTCCAGCAATTGAACGATATGAAAATGGTTTTGCCAGACTTTCTACAGGTAGATACGTTTTTGCGCGATGGATTGGTAATAGACCTAACAATCCTCCTGTGACTAGACCTGGTGGTGTTGGCGGTTCGGTGATTCTTACTCCTGGTTCAAAAGGTCAGCTCGTCAGAGACGTGCAAACAGCTTTAGGTAATCTTAGAATTGATGGAATTTACGGTCAAGAAACTGTTAGCCGAGTCCGAAGCTTTCAGCAAAGCAAAGGTCTACTTGTAGATGGTGTTGTAGGCCCCGAAACTCGATCGGCTCTGGGTATTTAACTAGAAGCTACCCTTGGAATATCTCGTGGTTCGGTAAATATTGTCAAACTAGTTTTCAGGGTTTGTAGTAAGCACTTTAGTGCTTAGAAAATAAGGACTAAAGTCCTTACTACGAACTTGCTTACCCATGAATGTAATTTTGGATAATCTGCAAAATGCGCTCTGCTGCATGACCATCCCCAAAGGGATTGATTGCGTTTGCCATCGCTTCATAAGCATCTGAGTCACTGAGTAATTCAGCAGCGGCTGCAACAATGTTCTCAGTCGTAGTGCCAACAAGTTTGGCTGTACCGGCTACCACAGCCTCTGGTCTTTCGGTAGTGTCTCTCAAAACTAGTACTGGTTTTCCCAAGCTGGGAGCTTCTTCTTGCAAGCCTCCAGAGTCAGTGAGTAAAAGATGCGATCGCCCAATTGCTCCCACCAATTCCCCATAATCTAGAGGATCTGTCAAGAAAATTCGGGGATGATTCCCTAAAAGTTCCTGCAACGGGACTCGCACTGTCGGATTTCGGTGTAATGGTAGTAGTAAAGCTGTATCAGGAAACTTGTCTAAGATTTGTAAAAAGCCTTGAGCGATCGCTAACAGAGGTTCTCCCCAATTCTCTCGACGATGAACTGTTGCTAACAAAACCCGATATGATTCCCAGTCTAAGCCTGGGACATCGCAAACTACTTGAGTTGCAGCGACATTTAACAATGCATCAATTACCGTGTTACCTGTCATGTGAATTTCACCCAAAACACCAGAACGGTGCAAATTTTCCACAGCCCAAGGAGTCGGCGCAAAGTGCAACTGAGTAATTTGAGAAATCAATCGGCGATTAGCTTCTTCTGGGTAAGGATTGAAGATATCATCAGTTCTTAACCCTGCTTCTACATGACCAATAGGAATTTTTTGATAAAAAGCTGCCAAAGCTGCGGCAAAAGCAGTGGTAGTATCTCCTTGCACGATTACTAAATCTGGTTTTTCCGCCTTAAATAATGCTTCTAATCCTTGTAAACTACGGCAGGTAATATCATTTAGAGATTGCTGAACCTGCATAATTTCCAAGTTATAATCCGACTTGATATTAAACAGTTGCATAACCTGCTCAACCATCTCCCGATGTTGTCCAGTTAAAATTACTTGCAACTGAAATTCTGAAGACTTCTGGAAAACCTGAATCACTGGAGCGAGTTTAATTGCTTCCGGGCGAGTACCTAAGATAATGCAAACGCGTTTTTGATTAGTCATTAGACTTATCCGAAAATGGTAAATGTATACGGCAAAGGAATTTCAGCG
>NZ_JAVRCL010000105.1:0-16549 GCF_034530775.1 Nostoc sp. DedSLP04
ATATTAAATGCTCTACGAGTAACGGTTGCCAGTTGAGCGCCATCAATTAGTGATAATTTTGCAGCATTAATGTCGATATTGCCTCCCTTACCTACACCCCCTGCTTCTACTGTACTGAAGATGCCAGCATCTGCAAGGTCAACAGCATCAAGTGCCCGCACTGTCACATTCCCTGCATTTCCTTGTCCAAAGCTTGAGGCAATAAGTTGAGCGCCATCAATTAGTGACACTTTTGCAGCATTAATGTCGATATTACCTCCCTTACCTACACCTCCTGCTGACACTGTGCTGAAGATGTAAGTATTACTAGCGGCTGTAAAAGCATCAAGTGTCCGCACTGTCACATTCCCCGCATTCCCAAGTCCCGAAGTTGAGGCAGTAAGTACAGCGCGATCGCTTAACAAGAAGGAACCAGAATCGATAGTAATGTTACCTCCATTGCCAACTGTCCCCGTTTCCACACTGCTGCGAATCGCACTAAAAAAACCATTTTTCTCCCCAGCAATATCAACAGTACCTGTAACATTAACATTGACATTCCCCGCATCCCCTCGTCCTGCTGGTTGGGTATTAAATGCAGCACGAGTAATCGTTACTAGTTGACTGCCATCAATTAGTGATAGTGTTGCAGCATTGATGTCGATATTACCTCCCTTACCTACGCCCCCTGCTTCCACTGTGCTGAGGATGCCAGCATCTGCAAGGTCAACAGCATCGAATGCCCCCACTGTCACATTCCCTGCATTCCCTTGTCCAAAGGTTGAGACTTCAAGTTGAGCGCCATCGCGTAATGAGAAAGAACTAGAATCAATAGTAATGTTACCCCCATTACCAACTGTCCCCAAACGCACAAGATTCTGAACACTACTCCCGCCAGCAACTTTGATTTCTCCGGTAGCATTAAGCGTGATATCTCCTGCAACTGTTTCAGATGTCCCTAAACCTTGCCCAATACCACCGCTTAAAATACTTCCTCCTAAAATCTCTAGATTCTTGGAATTCACTGCAATATTACCGCCACCAGCACCTTCTACATATATCGCAGCTTGGTTAGTAAGGGATACCGAAGTTCGCGCAACATCCGCAGGAAATATCAAGCTGAGATTATTGCCGTCTACACCCAGCGTTACACTACCAGGTTCGCCCAATCCTCCTAACTCAACTCGTCCACCAAAAGCATTTAATCGTCCCCTATCCATGCTGACATTACCACCCATCAGCAGTAAACTTTTTCCATCTGGCACTCGTAAACCTAATGCATCAAAGCCTGCTGGATCTTTTCCTGCGGGTGCAACTGAGTTATTTTGAATTGCTGCGTTTTGATTAATCTGATTAAATAGCAATGCTAAAGGATTAATAGTCAACAATGGTGAAGGGATATTTTTCTCAGTTGCGCTAAAAAATCCGACATTTCCAAATTGCAGTGCATTCGCTGTACTCGCAACAAAAGAACCACCAATATTTAATTGAGCATTCTGACCAAATACAATTCCATTGGGATTAATTAGAAACAGGTTAGCTGTACCATTAGCCCGAATCAACCCATCAATATTAGAAGCCGATCCACCCGTTACCCGACTGATAATATTTTGAATATCCGCAGCATTATTAAATATTGCAGTGCCGCCAGTGAGGACAGAAAATTCCCCAAAACTGTGGAATAAGTTGCTTCCAGCTTGGGTTCCCCCTTCAATGGTACTGATGTTATTTTGTGTTGTAACTCTCGAATTATTGGGTAGAGTGCTATCGGGGGTAATTTGGGCAAAAGCGCAATTAAAAGGGAAAGCGAATGTCTGCAATACACCTTCGCCGATCGCACTACCCATCACCAACCAACTTCCCAGTGCGAATTTCCAGCACCAATGCTGCCTACATCGCGTCATTTTAAACATTGCAACCCTTGAATAACTAGCAAGTACACTACACCCTCTTATAAGGATAGATAGAAAACCCACAGTAGGATTGCGAGAAATAATTACGAATAGTTACAATGCAATGCCTGCGGCGGGCTACGCCAACGCACTAAATGTCTGCAATCAACCTTGCCTTCCTCAAAAAGAATTGCATCACAGTCTCTTCTCTAGAAATAATATCGACTGTACCCTCCATTCCTAATTGGATAGCACATTGATGTTTTTCCCTACCTAGAGAAAGGCTTTCTGGCTCAATTGTTACCCCATAGAATGTACCAACGGCTGCTATCTTTTGGCTGGCAGATGTTGCGGCACTGGCATTAGCAGTATTCCCAACAGGTGCAATCGCATCCGGGGAAATCGTCTTAACCTTGCCTTTGAGAGTACCATAATCTGGATAAGGACAGGCAGAAACCCGCATTTGTACCGTTTGACCTTGTTTTAACTTATTTTTATCTTGAAGTGCGATCGCAGCCTTAACCTCCAAGGGAGCATCACTGGGGACAATTTGGGCAATTTCCTCTCCAGCAGGCACTGTTTGACCGGAGTTTCGCAGGTTTAATTTAGAAATAATCCCGTCTGCTGTGGCAGTAATCACAGCCTGGTTAAGGTCGATATTTACTTGTTGGAGTTCGCGGGTGTCGCGTTCTAGCTGTTTTTGAATTTCAATTCGTTGCTGGATTAAAGCAAGGCGTTCTTTATTTAAAGTAGCAATGTTAGCTTGACCGGTAGCTTTTTCTTGAGCAATGCGTTGAGAAGCGATCGCTACTTGTGCATTACTAGGATTAAGAGCAGTTTGGACATTTTGCAATTTAGCTTTAGCTGCTTGGAGAGCTTGTTCTTGCTGGCGAACAGCTAGTTGTGCTTCCTCATATTGATCTTGAGACAAGGCTCCGGCTTTGGCTACAGTCTCATAGCGATTTCGCTTTGACTGGGCAGCTTTGAGACTAGCATCTGCGGCTTTGACATTTGCAGATGCTTCTTCCACATCAGTAGCAGTAGTAATAAGTTTATCTTGATAGTCCCGGCTACGACCGCTTAATTCAGCTTCAGCGCCAGCGATAACACGGTTGACACGCTCAGTTTCAGCTAAAACTTGGTTATTAATCGCATTAATCTGGGCATTAATTTGAAAAAGTTGTAAACGACTTTGCCCAATGCTACTTTGCAGTTGGCTCTTTTTAGTTTCTAGCTTCGAGTTGTCAATAGTAGCAATCACATCGCCTTTTTTGACAACTTGATTCTCTGCAACAAAGACACGCATTACCTGACCTTCCGTAGCAGCTTGAACGAGCCGTAACTCACCAGCAGGACGAACAACAGCCTGTCCTTTAACAGTCACTTTATATTTGGTAATAGAGGCAAGTGGAACGCCTAATCCCACAGCACAGACAAGAACTAGTCCGCCCCAAGTAGTCCAACGACCAAGTGGCGGGAGAAACTCGTTGTCTTGAATTGGGGGCAAGTAGTCTGAGTTGGAATAGCTAACCATGATGATTGAACTTACGTATTGACAAATTAGACAGACAATGTAATTAAATTCAAAATTCAAAATTAAAAATTAAGAAAGCCAGACAGGATAATACCAATTCAAAATTCAAAATTTAAAATTAAGAAAGCCAGACATCACAAAAGCTGAAAGCTTCTGCGGATTAGCGTAGGGTAATTTTGCGTACTTCTATTTCGGCGTAAGCGTAAGGGTCAGTCTCGTATTTATTAGCAGATAAGTTTTTGTTCGCACACACAGTGTTGGTGTTGCCATAAATATCAGTTTTTGAACAAGCTTGAATATATATGCCTGCCTTGAAGTAACAGGAACCGATAATACCCGTCAGCTTTACTGTACCAGTACTACTGGTTACACCTGAACGTAGGTTTTTATAGGTGACGTTAACATTGCCACCGGATGTAACAGCAACGTCGATGGTCATCGGATCGCCGATTTTATAGGTACTGTCGAGAAGCTTGGTAGTAGTGTCGTTGTTGAAGCGGGCTTCAAGCTTGCCGATGTCCGTCGAGCCGTTGGCAAAGGAAGGGCCGAAGTACTTCACCATCATCAGGTCGTTTTCTGAGTCATGGATCTGGGCGATGGTGGCTTCCGGCTTTTTCGTGGTGGTGTGTAACAGAGTCTGTTCCAGGTACATGCCACGATCGATATTCTTACAGTTCCAGGCAGCGGATTCCGTTCCATCACCCTGCATTTCACGCAGTTCAGAACGGGCGTAAGCAGTATTTGTGCTTGTACGTGCGCCGCCAGCGATCGCTTTCAAAAGCACACCATTCTTCGCACCATTCAGACGAAAATATTCTGAATTACTGTATGTCTTGAGTTGCGGCTGCTTAATTTCCGTTGCCTTGTTTGAGTTGGGCGGGGAATTCAAGCTGATTGGCAGGGTGATCTTCCACTTGCTTAGATCAAGCACATCGGCCGGGTATTGAGCGTTACCACTGCTCTCACCAGTTGAGGAATTTGAAGTACCACTGCTTTCACTAGTTGAGGAATTTGAAGTACCACTGCTCTCACCAGTTGAGGGATTGGAAGTACCACTGCTCGTACAGCCATTGGTCGAACCCAGGGAATTAATCTTCAATTCGTCGATACGCAATCTAGAATCGTTATCACCCACGATCTCGATCGCGTTGGCGGCTTGGTCGTCGACGTTTTGCTTGTTTTCATTGCCCTTGCCAGAGGTTTTACTGACCACAGTAGTCCAAGTTGCACCATTGTCCTTGGAAAGCTTTACGCTGTAGGTATACTTGTTCGTGCCGTACCAGTTAAGCACCAGATCGTCTACGCGCTGGCAGCTATTGAATCTCGCAATTATGGAAGCACCACGGGCGGCAGCCTCCCAGTGGGTATTCTTATTTTTGTCAATAGCGTTGTCCGCAACAAACGAACCACTAGTAGATGTGGCAGTAGCATCGCTGAACGATACAACAGCAGACAACGCGACAGAAGCACTACCGATGATTGCAGCCGAGACAGCGATCGTAAAATACAGCTTTGAAAATTTTGTATTCATTCTTTAACCTCTGTTGAATGTTGAACAATGAGTTGTTATTTAAATGCATGGATGATATTTTTTGTCAATGCGTAAGTCATAGATGATTTTATTTGCTGATTGCGCTGAATTTGCTGTTAGAGTGATTGGAGGATTTAGCTACTAAACCATTTGTAAATAGATCAACACCGTCTAAGAAGTCTAAGTGTTCACCAGGTTGATGGCGCAGAGCCTCTGGAGTGCCTTGGATTTTCAAACGCCCTTCTTCCATCTGTACAATCCAATCAGCGCGCCCAATCACTTTGGGGCGATGGCTAATCATAATTGTGGTTTTGCCCAGCCGATGGGATAGCAGTTTATCTAACAGTTTGGCTTCACTCACTGGGTCGAGAGCGCCAGTGGATTCATCTAAAATTAATATGGGTGGGTCAGTAACTATAGCTCTAGCGATCGCTAATCTCTGTCGTTGTCCACCAGAAAGATTCGCGCCAAATTCGCCTAAAACAGTTTGATACTTATCAGGCAGTTTACTAATAAACTCATCTGCACCAGCAATCTCGCAAGCTTCCACAATTTGTTCAAAGGTGACTTGAGGATAGCTGAAGCGGAAATTTTCAAGAATTGAACGACTCCAGAAGTGAGGTTCTTGAGGTACTAGTACCACCTGTTGACGCAGACATTCCATCGAGAGGTCTTGCTGATTATAGATGCCATAGCGAATATTGCCAGACTGGAGGAAATATAAACCAGCAAGTAGTTTGGCGAGGGTACTTTTTCCACAACCGGATTTACCAATTAGGGCAACCACTTGACCGCCAGGGATAATCAGCGAAAAATCTTGCAGCAAGTCAACTCTACCCGCGTGGTGGAAATTAAGGTTGGTGCAAGTAATATCTATATTGCCCTTAAGTTCTGCCCAAGGCTTTTTCTCGTCTTTGTCGTCTTCTGGCGTAGCATCAATCACCTCCGTCAGGCGTTGGATGACAATCTGGGCGGTGATAAACTCATCAACTAAGCCGATGACTGAACTCAAAAAGCCGAGAAAGTTGCCGCTCATACCAGTAAATGCTAGCAACTGACCAATGCTCAAAGTACGATTAATCACCAAGTATGAACCTAACCACAGTAAGGCAATATTAGTAAAAGTAGAAATAATATTAGTAATTGTGCCACTGTAAAGCCCCAGCTTCATCGTACTCCAGCCCAAGTTAGCAAGCCGACCATAATTTGCCTGATACTCTTGCCAAGCTTGGGGAGTAGCTTGGGTAGTCTTTAGCACCTGGATACCGCGAAAAGTTTCAACGAGAAAGCCTTGGTTTTCTGTACCCAACACGATCGCATTCCGGGTTTTCTGGCGCAAAGCTGGGAGAAAAAGCAGGTTAACAAGGGTGACAATCATAAAGGCAGCCAGGGAAGCCAAAGTCAGCCCCCAACTGTAAAACAGCATGAAACCCAAGGAAACCAAGGCGATAAAAAATTGGCTGGGTAAACCGAGGACAATTTGAGAAACTAGCTCGTTGATGTGATTCACATCGGCAATGCGGCTAACTACTTCCCCACTGCGTCGTCCTTCAAAGTACGAGAGGGGCAAACGCAACAGTTGTCGTCCATATTCTAGAATCAGTCCTAATTGCAGTCGTTGACCAAAATGACCAATTAGGTGAGATTGTACCAAACCGATCGCACTGCTAAATAGATTCATAGCGATCGCTCCAATTGCCACGACGGTTAGCAGTTGGGTATCTCCCCGCACAAGTACGTCATCGGTGAGCAATTGCATCATTAAGGGAGAGACAAGGGAGAGCAATCCGATAACGATGTTAATTGCGATCGCTTGAATGAGAATAGCACGATAGGGCAAAACCCGCATCAGATAACGCCCAAAGCCCCCAATTTTATCATCTGATTGCTGATAAAAGCGGCTGTCGTCTGGCGTTAGCAGCAGCATGATGCCATTACCCCACCCTTCTAGCAACTCCTCGCGGGTGAGATAGCGGATGCCTACACCAGGATCAGCAATTACATATTTTTTCCCCTTCTGCTCGTATAAAACGACCCAGTGGTAGCCTTTCCAGTGGATGATGGCGGGTAGAGGGGCTTTATGCAATTGGTCAAGCAGTTGCACCGAGGCTTTAACTTGACGCGTATTAAATCCTAAAGTTTCTGCACCCCGCCTCAAACCCAACAAGCTAGTTCCCCGCGATCCTGTACCAACTACTTCTCGCATTCGACTAATGGCAAAGGTGCGTCCGTAGTGTTTGGCGATCGTGGCAATGCAAGCAGCACCACAGTCTTCTTCACTGTGTTGAAGTACAGTTTGGTATTTCATTGTTAAATCACCAAGTTATTCAATGCCTTTGAGGCAAGATAAACGATTACTCCCTTTCCACTAAATAACCTCAGAAATGGATGAATACTCTGAGGCTGTTTACTATCTAAGCAAAAATCCTACAACAAAGGAGTTCTGGGAAGAATTATGCGTCTGAGAAAACTAAACGAGGCGTCTAGACGCAGAAATATCGCTGCGTCTGAGAGAACTAATCCAGTCGTTTTGAATCCCTTTTGCTTGTAAGTCGGATAAAAGATAAGCACGTCCCGGTCTAAGTGTTACAGCACGACCTCTGTTGTTTATGTCTTGATAAAACACCCATGATTTATTCCCTATAACAGTAATAGATGAGGTTTTGTCGTTGAAATTGTAAATGCCCAGGTCGTCAGTACCTTCATAAAACGTCAGCCTTCGCCCTTCAAAGCCATCATCTTGGTATAAATATGCAACATCCAAACCTCCGCTACAAGTAGCAGCAACCTCATTGTCAAGTTCCTCAACCGCAAGAGTTGCATCAATTTGTTTGAACTTTTCTTTGGTGTTTAACATTGCTAGTTTCCTTCATTTCAGATTGATGTTGATGGGGAATTAGTAATGAATTTTCTAACTCCCGTTTAAATATTCTGATCTTTAATCAATAAAATCAATGGTTAAAAAGTTATTTTATCCACATAACTCAATGACTTATGTTTTAATGTTTTGAAATCCCAGACAATCTGCTTGAGTTAAGGCTTGCTTCTCCCTAACCTTCATGAAAAAGGAGGAAATTAAAGCAAGCCTTTTCTTTCATTTAAGATTAGTGTTTATATAGGGGCCAACACAGTTCAGTTAAGGATAATTGTAGTTAAACGAAGTGAAACCCAACAAATGCTCGAAAATTTTGAGTTTTGTTCCTCAACCCAATCTACGCAATTTTTTGGGCTTAACTGAACTGAAAAAACTAAACGAGGCGTCTGGACGCAGGAATATCGCTGCGTCTGAGAGAACTAATCGTGTCGTTTCGAATCCCTCGTTGTTGTAACTGGGATAAATTGTATTCTCCAGGTCGAAGTGTTACAGGACGACCTTGGTTGTTTATGTCTGGATAAAACACCCATGATCTACTCCCTGTAATACGAATAGATGAGGTTTGGTCGTTGAAATTGTAAATGCCAAGGTTGTCAGTACCTTCAAAAAACCTTAGCCTTCGCCCTGAATTTCCTTGATTAAATCCATCATTTTGGTATAAAAGTGCAGCACCTCCGCTACAGGTAGCAGCAACCTCATTGTCAAGTTCCTCAACAGCAAGAGTTGCATCAAGTTGATTGAAGTTTTGTTTGGTATTTAACATTGTCACTTTCCTTCATTCCAGATTGATGTTGATGTGGAATTAGCGATGTCTTGTCTAACTCCATTGAAATATTCTGATATTAACTTGATAAAAGCAATAGATTTAAAGTGATTTTTTACACATAACTCAAGTACTTATGTTTTCATTATTTAAATTTTTAAAATTTCAAGTTAAAGGTATTTTTTTCTTGTAATTTAAAGTGTTTTGACGCTCTAAGATACTCCAAGTCGCCCACCTTGATACTGAAGCTATATCTTTGATTTCATCGTCACTTTTTTATCGCTGCTTTTGACCAGTCACAGCATCAACGCCTGAAAAGCCTAACTGATGACCATTTACACAATAATTATAGATTTTTGTAACAAGTTGCGGAATCCATAGACTTTTGATTCCGATAAGGAAGCAGAGGTTCGCAAAGAAGCTAAACGAACTTCCAATGAGTGCAAGTTCTACCAGGGGGAATCGTTATGGAAAATTCAGGTCTTTGTTTAAGACCCTTTCAGCGCAGATACCTACTGAAAAGCTTAGAAACCGACTTACGTGCAGAATACCGCCGTCGCATTGAAATTATGCTGCTTTTCGATGCAGATGAATCTTAGGCTCAAATCTGTGAAGCTTTGGGATGTTCTCAAGAGACTGCACGCTACTGGATTACGATCGCACAAACAGGACAAGCTCACAAATGGAGCGATCGCTTGATGGAACGACCTAAAACTGAGCAATACCTCGTTCGCCTGAAAGAATTGGTAAGTCATAGTCTGCGCCTTGTTGGCTATTCATCCGCGCGTGAATTTTTTGCCAAGTCCCGTTCTTGCGCCACTGTCGATAGTAATGATAGACACTCTTCCAGTTGGGAAAGTTATTTGGAAGCAGAGATAGTATTTGCTTGTAGCCAATTTTGATAGAGAGATTCTAATACTTGCTCTCGACTTTCACTGAATTCAACAGGGAACCACTTCTCAATTTTGAGAATGTGATAACCCAGTTTTGTATTTATTGGCCCAATCACCTCGCCTTCTTTTGCTTGAGAAATAGCTTGTACAATCTCTGGTATTAATTCTGAAAGAAAGCGAATACCAACAAAGCCACCATTTTGTTTAGACTGTTTACCTTTGGAATACTCTAGTGCTAAAGCACAAAAGGACTTATTTGATTCTTTAATTGCATAAATGATTTTCTTAGCCTCTGTTAAATCGCTGACTAAAATCTGAGATAAGGCTACACGTTGATAATCGTTACGATTACTCAGATAATGACCATCAACAGCATCTCCAAACAGATATTCTTTTAACTTTTTCGTAAGTAATTCTAATCTAGTACCTTTAGACCAATCATCTACAGTAATTCGTTGTTGTTGCAGCCAAGCCAAGGTTTCAGAAACTCCTAGTAATTTATGTTCGAGCCGAAATGCATCTCCGGCTGTTTGCAATTCTTCATCAGTAACAGTTAAGCCAAACTGTTGACAGATATTTAAAATAAATGCATTCCGTTCAGCTAAAACTGCATATTCAGCTATTTTGTGAGAATAGCGCAGGTAAGCAATTATATCTTCATCTGTTGCTAGAGCAATTTCTGGCACGGACACTAATTCTATATTTTCTAAAGTTTTTGTCATTGTTTTGTTCTCTTGTAAAAGTTGATTTGGATAAAATTATTGCTGTTTAGCTGCGATAAATCAGTTTTTCAGAGGGAATTTCGGAAGTTGTTAGTTGATTGCGATGTAATTCGCCGTAAAGATTCATGTATTCAACTTCAGCAGTTGTTAGCTTACCTTGCTGAACGCCAGCGATCGCCGCATCAATTTCTTCGCGTTTAGTCAAACCTGTTAAACAAACATCAACACAGTTCTGCGTTAACGAATATCGGTATAAATCAGGAACAGTAGGCCGCCAGCATTTTTCAGGTAAACTAACCGGAGCATCCCAAAGTGCGCCTGAGTGAGAACCTGTAGATTTGAAGGTGACAATACCTGGTCGAGAAGGGTCTTGCGCTTTCAATTGATTAAATATCTGACTCTGAGCAGACCGATGTGCGACATTGTGTCTCACCATTACCACATCTAACAGGTCGCTATCCAAGCACTGTTGCGCTAAATTGATATCGTGGAATGATGCACCGGTATAGCGGACGGCTCCCATCTTCTTGAGTCTTTCTGAAGTGCCAAACATTCTTTCAATAGCACGCTGATAAACGCTATTAGGCCCTCTTAAATCGGGAGTAAGCTGCAAGCAATCTTGTAAAGCTGACCCATCATTCGACCCAATCCAGCCCCAAAACAACACATCAATATAGTCAATTCCCAGTTCCATGAACTGATCTAATAAAGCGGCAAGTGCCATTTCTGGACTTTTGATGTAAGTCACAGTTGCCAGCACGACTTTCTCTCGCACAGAGGAACCACGTCCACAAAGCTGGCGCAATGCTCCAGACATCGGACTGTAGAGATAGTGGTGTAAGTCGCTAGAGTAGAAAAAGTAGTTAATTCCTCTGTCAAAAGCGTAAAGGGTATCTTCGCTAGAGATGCTACCGCCACCACCTAGACCGAGACAACTGACCGTTAAATCAGTCCGCCCCAATTTACGGTAAAACGGTAAATCCGACTCAGGGAATTTCTCTGCTGCACGGCCAACTTCGCTTACTGAGACTGCTGGCGGCGCGAGATCGGTTAGTTTCATAGATTTAACGGGGTGTAAATGTCTTCAGAGTTGGCATTGAGGTAAGCACGCTGCCAGTCAATCCCTAAAACAGAGAAGTGTTGGCGGATAAATGCCATTCGAGTTTCTGGAGATTCATCCCCTTTTTGCCGAGCTTCTAGCAAGCCATTGGCAACAATTTGACAGCGATTCATCCCAAAACTCTCTACAGCCGCAAATTTGAAATCTGGTTCTTCTGCTAAAGCAAGTCCAGGCGCAAGTAACTTTGTAAATAGGGGTACTTCTGTACGAAAGTGCGATCGCTTTTCTGCATAAACATTTTTTAGCACTTGCCGGATCGCTTCATAGTTACTTTTCTCAAAGTAGAGAACCCCACTGTCATAGCGTCTGTAATCAGAAGGGTTGTATAGAACTTTAAAGGTGAAGAGAATTTTGATTTGATTCAGTTGCCGTGTCAGGCTTTCCATAACAGCGATCGCACCTTCAGGTGTCAAGTTAAAGTAAACTCTAACTGTCTGAGGATAAGTGTCTGGCCCGGCATCGCTAACAGCCATGTAAAATCCGTTTTGAACTAAATTACGAGGCATACGGATAGCGACTATATTGCCTACAGATGCGGATTGCTCAGTAAGTTGTAAATGGCGATCGCGCTCAATATGCAAAGTCAATCCGCCTTTGGTAACAGCGAGACTCCCATCACTTTCTTGGCGCAGTACAGACCAACCTGGGTCGAAATAGCCTTCGCCAGTGTTGCTTTTATGTAGGCGATCGTAAAACTCTAGGTCTACTCCTAGAAAAGTATTATTCTCTAAATTCTGATGTAGTGCTAGGTTATCTGAACTTGCATCTGCTGCCAGGGCAGCTTGCATCGAGCCGTTGTAATAGATACCGTAGAGAAAACTTTGCAGTTGTAGACTCAAATACTTATTTTGAAGCTCCAATGGTATTCGTTGAAAACGAGTTACTACCTCAGCAGGAATTTCAAAAGGTTTGTAAGCTGGGTGGGTAATACAAAAATTTGACTGGATCTGAACATTGTTGGCAATATCTTCAAGAGAATCCAGTACTTGATCTGGCGCAGAAGTTAGCAGTTGACTTTGAAGAGAATCTAGTAATTGCATAATGGTTTAGGTGCAACTAAAAATACTTAAACGGGAGAACGGTTTAGGTGAGTTCAGATTCTGCCACTCCAAAAACAGTTGGGATTGATTGTTCAGGGCGACACAATAAAGTTTTAGCAACCTGAAGCATACAGATACCTGCATTGCCAAAGGATTTTTGGTATTGAAGCATTGCCTGAATTTGTTGAATTAAGGCAAGACCAGAAAATTGCACGACTCGTTTCAAAAAATCAGGGCGATGCTCTAGAATTTCTGGAAAATTAGCCAAATAAGTTTTAGTCAAGGCTGCAATTGAAGGTTGAAGCTGTTCGAGCGGTGTCATAGCTAATCGCAGAGATTCTTCGACATCAATAGATTTACTCACAACTAAGCTATTGAGCCAGAGTTGTAAATAACTAGCGATGAGCATTCCTAAGTCAAATGCAGGATCTCCCCAAGCGCCTCGCTCCCAGTCAATGAGTCGAATGACACTGTTAGTTGATTGTTCCAGAACTTCTTCCCAATTGCTATGTAAGAGGATATTGTTCAGCTTGAGGTCATTATGCGTTAGGCAGCAAGGCACTAATTCAGTGGCAAGTTGTGCGATCGCTTTTCCGAGGCTGTCGTAGCGCTGATAGAGAGCAAAGAATTTCAGTGCGTCTGCGGGAACCTGACCAAAAACTTCAGGACTAATCCGTTCTAGCCCAAGATTAAAGTTAAAAGCTTGTTTACTAGATACATCCTCAGATTGCTGAGAAAAAAATTCTTGATATTTTTGAGAGTTAAATGTATCACGATGGATTGTAGCTAAAGTTGCGCCGATTGAAGTTGCGATCGCAGTCGGGAAAACATTCTCCTTTGTGTAAAAATCAACTAGATCGCAATAATCGTTGAGGTAGTTAAAAACAATAACAGAATGCTCCGCATCAAAATGTAAAACCTCTGAAAGCATTAAGCAGATGTGACTGAGTTTAGGAGTTTGTTGAAATAATTGATGAATTCGCCATTCACTCAAAAATTCACCCGCAGTTTTTCCTTCTCCATTGTGACGCTCCTGTTTGACGAGGAGTTGGCGGCCATCTTGCAAGCTCAGTAATAAGTTAAAGTTTTTGGCAACTTTAAGTTCGACTTGACTTTCTTGCTCTTCTTGAGTAAAGATATTCTGTGCTAATAAATAGTTAAAAACGTTTTTTGAGCTTAATAAAAATGTCATATGCATCCATCCAAATCAAGGTTAGCAAAAGAAATATTCAAATAAATATCATTAAAAAATAATTACCATCTAATATAAAATATGTTTTTATATTATTAAAATGTAAACTTTAAAATAGAAATGATGAAAAGTGGGCAATGCCCACCCTTTCATTTTAGTTTTCTCAGTCTATAACCAGGCTATTATTCCCTTATTCTTATCATGAATTTCCCTAGCAGCCTTAGATGCCTCATAGCCTGCAGAAAATGCCAGACTGATACTCACTACAGCCGCCACAGGAGTGAATCCACCATAAGTTAAATTCAACTCATCATCGTTGATTTCATTAAGATAGCTTTCTTCATCTGAAATCAGAGCAAATCCTGATATATTCAGATCGTTAACTAAAATGTTTGTCATGATAGATTTCTCCAAGTAATACGTTGCTTCATTAATTCAGTTGCTAGTTGACTTTAGTTAATCATTTGCCGGCAGTGATCCAGCCAGAAACAGCACCACCTACGGCAGCGATCCCTGCACCTACAGAAACCGCACATTTAGCTGAGGAAATTCGAGCTGCAGCAGTAGCAGCAGACCACACAAGCGCTGGTGTTAAACCACCGTAGATACTGTCAAATTCATTGTCACCTAGATCATTCATGTAGCCTTCAGAATCAGAAAATAGATCGGAACCAGTGGGACGCAAATCGTAAATATTGATAGTAGCCATTGTTTTTCCTCTTAAATGAAATTGCTTGAAATGGAATTAGCAGTAAACTGCTTTGTTACAGGTTAGTAAGCTTCTCCTGCACCAAAATATAAGGTTGCAAGAACGATGGTTCCCACAACAATCAAACCCACTAAACCACCCTTAATAGCGCCAATATCGCTATCAACTAAATCATCCATATAGCCTTCAGGATCAGAAAATAGATCGGAGCCAGTAGGACGCAAATCAGAAATGTTGATAGTAGCCATTGAATTTTTCCTCTTAGATGAAGTTGTTTTTAATTGGATTAGCTGTGTATCGCCTAATCACATTTCAATCATCAGAGATTCAATTGATGATTGCAAGACTTAAAAACTTATTGCTTATGCATAATTAAATGAGTTATGTTTTAATTATTCAAATATTTAATATTCAAAAATAAAACTACTTTTCTCTGAAAAACTAGAGTGCAGTAGCGCGTTACTACTCCGAATCATCTAATTTGAAACTGAAGCTATGTTTTTTGTTGTAGATGGTGCTGTTTTTAGTTTGTCACACCACCAAAGCCTGAAAAGCCACACTTGTGACCGTTCATCTGATTCTTGTAAAGCTTTGTAACGAGCTGTGGAATTCCCAGAGTTTTGATTCAGAGAAGTAACAGAAGGTTCTCAAGGATGATCCAGATTGATTTCTATCTGGGCATTGCAAGTTATACCAGGAGGAATTGCTGTGAATATGCAAGGTCAATACTTAACAGCGTTTCAGCGCAAGCTTCTGTTGAAAAGCCTAGAAGCAGATTTACGTCCAGAATACCGCCGTCGTATTGAAATCATATTATTGGCAGATGCAGGCCAATCTCAGACTCAAATCTGTGAAGCGTTAGGATGCTCTCAGGAGACGGCACGGCACTGGATTACGATCGCCCAAACAGGTCAAGCTCATCATTGGAGTAATCGCCCAATGGGTCGTCCCAAAGCTGTGAATGAGCAATATCTGGCTCGTTTGCAAGAACTAGCAAGCCATAGTCCGCGTGAGTATGGCTATTCATTTGAGCGGTGGACAGGCCAATGGTTAAGCAAGCATCTGGCAAAAGAACTGGGAATTAAGGTTAGCAGTTGCCACATTAACCGTTTGCTCAAAGAGATGGGACTTTCAACTCGACAGACACGCAAAACTGCCGAGAAAGAAACTAATAACACAAAAAATCCTCGGATTACTATAAACAACCTGCTACCAAATGCAGAGCCTGATTTTCGGTGGTCATTGAATTTCGCTACAACAAGTAACTAATTCTGCCATTAAACTCCCAACAAATCATGGTTCAGAACAAAACAGAATTTTCCACTCAACAGCTTGCCCAAACTCTGGGTCAGACTCTTTCAGAACAGGAATTTTCAGACTGCATCAAACAAATTGAAATTCTCCAGCCTAGTGCAGGCAAACTGTTCTGGCAAACAGCAGATGCAAACGTAGGTATTTATCTAATTTTGGCAGGTAAAGTCAGATTGCTCGATCGCACCGATAATTTAATCGCTTCTGTAGGTGCAGGAACATCATTTGCTCAACTAACGCTATTTCTAGAGGAGGAATTTCAACCTTACACTGCTAGGGCTTCGGTAAATCTCAAAGTTTGCTATATTCCAGGAAATTGTTTGCGATCGCTCATCCGCAAGTATCCCTCTATTGGGCAGCATCTTCACCGTCAAGCTGTACTTTGGGATTTACTGCTGTTATGTCGCCAAAATGCGGCGCTGAATAATGCTGCTTACGAAGGTGTAGTGCAAATACAACCATTGCTAGAGCAGCACAATCTCCAAATTAACAAACTTCCATCTTCTTTACTCAAAGACCAACAACTTTGGATACTGCGTCGCGGCGAACTACTGCACACATCAGGACTCAAACTCACTGCTGGCAACATTTACGCCTTATCTCAGTTACCCAAAGAACGTGGTTGGCAAGTAACTCAACCAACGCAACTATACAGCCTCAGCTGTTCGCATTGGGAAACAGCACAGCAATATGTGCCACAACTGGCTGAACTCGATGCTAACCCATCAGCCAATAACCACCCAGTAGCAGCGTCTGAGCCTGTTATATTTCCTCAATTTACTGTTGAGCCAAAAAACCAGTTTCAGAAAAAAATTAATAAAGCCTACTTCCCTAGCCCAACCGTAAAAATCGGTCATTTATGGCAACGCATCACTCGACGCTATCCTTTTTTTGAACAACAAAGTGCATCTGATTGCGGTGCGGCTTGCTTAGCCCTCTTCTGTCACTTTCCGAGTATTCTGAATAAAAGGATTAAAAGAAAAAACTC
>NZ_JAVRCL010000106.1:0-16517 GCF_034530775.1 Nostoc sp. DedSLP04
TTTTAAACTAAACCGTTTAGTTTGCACATGATGACAGCTTCGCCAGCTCTACCCCGTTCTCTGGGAAAGGGAACGCTGGGGGCATCCAAATCAGTATTGTTGATAAGCAGCCTCTCACCATCAGCAAAGGTAACAATCTGTTGCCAACGATTTGGTGCGTCTGCCTCAATGGTTCCCTCTTCTCCATACCTTGGGTGTGACTGTTGTGAAACTGTGACTTTGGCTTTTTGAGGAACCACTGGTTCTTCAATTTTGGGAACCATTGGTTCCTGAACAATATGTTTTTTGCGTGGAAGTTGAGGAACCACTTTTTGGGCAGCAGCAGCAAAGTCTGATTCACCAGGGGACAGGTTATCTTTCAGAGCGATCGCTACAGCTTGTTTTAGTTTCTCTGGTTCCTTAACTAACCGTAGTAGTGGACGGGCTTGACGCTCATTTTTGATGTGTCCGCCCAACTCGCCAACTGCGTCTATGACCTTTTTGGCTCCTAGCAGTTGGTTGATTCGTCTGTATCCACCCCAGGCGTATAATTCACGCTGGCAGTATTCTTCAAAGTTTTTATAGCCAGCTTGCAGGTAAAGCTGCTGTTCGCGCATCTGGAGGATTTCATCTACCGCTTGCCACTCGAACCTGTTGATGGCGGTGAAGGTTTCCTGGATGCTGGTGTTGAGGTTGCTGTAATCGAGTGCTGAGGTTTTTTCTTTTTCTAGTGTCAGCATATCTCTTGCCCACTATGGTAAATGCTTGAAAATTGGGGTGTTGCAGTTTAACCAAAGTGAACCAGGTAGCTGTCAGATGGATTTTCCAAAAATGTGGCAGCATTATAGTTAGCTCACTTTGTGGTAAACGGATTGAGCAGGCGATCGCATTGCTGTGACGGGCGGCGATCGCTTTTGCTATGCAGCCGTTAAACAGGCTTGATTTTCAGCATCAATTGCTGAAGACTTTCGGCCTTGACTTAGTGCGCTACTCTTACTGCTGTTAGGGTTTTCAGAAGAGGCAGAAGTATCTGAATCTTGGGTGTAATCAATTAAATCGAACGGCGTAATCTGCCTATCTAAATCGTGCGCTAGACGATTTAGTGCGTTACAGAGATTATTTAGGGAATGACCATCCAAGCGTGGCATTGTTTTGGCTTTCCGTAAATTTGATACTGAATTAGCACTGAGATTTAACTCATTGGCAAGATCACCCGCCTTGATGTCATATCTTGCCATTACCTCTTTTAGTTTCCACTTAATCAAAGTCTGATTCACAAAAATCAACACCTTAAATGTACTCCGCTACCTAACACTAGTACAAATGTTAGCATTCAGACTTTGAAATATACAAAAATAATCAATATATTTACAAATTAAACTTATAAAAATACAGGTTTACCTCTTGACATTAGGCTGTATTCCAAGTTAGACTTGTAATTAACAAGGAGGAAAAAGTGTTATGCCTCTTCAATAAATAAAGAAGCACTAAAAACTACAGAACTTTGACAGCACAATCCAAAGTCACCGCTTGATGAGTAACCGAGGCACTGGTGCAACCAGAGAAGGCGATGGGTACACAGATGGGAAATGGATTTGCACTAAATAAGAAATTACCAGCAGGATGACAGTTGAAGCGTTTGAAGTCGTACACGTCGCCTGATACGCTGTATCTCCTGTTTTGGTATCACTCAAGTGCTACTGGCTTTAAATCAGTGAATAGTTTTCAGTTATCAGACTAACTCTCTCTGAGATTTGACTCTAACTGTTACCTACCACTTTTTAGAAGTGGGGGACTCTGACGAATCGGATAAAAATCAATATGAACTGATAACTGATAACTGTTGATGGCTACGCCAAATCTTTTTGAGAGCGTTGTGCTAAACCACAACGTTGTTTGCACACATGACAAAGGCGATCGCTCGGTCTGGACAACTTCTGCGATCGCCTTTTCCCCTATCACGGAGATCAATATTATGACTTACGAAACACATACACAGCAAGCAATTCCTAGTTTTTCTGTTGATGAGCAAGCACTAGCCCAAGCAGAACTATACAGCCACCTCGAATCCCAAGCCGAAGCTGTAGCCCCAACCCAAGACCCCCTGACATCTCGTGACCGTCGCATCATTGGCGAGATTATCAAAGTCCAACCCGAATCCGTCCGTACTATCTGGATCGAAGGCGGAATCACAGTATGGGTGCAGTTTTTCGATGGCGGACGGCTACCCTTTGACAGAAACTGGTTTGCTAAAAGAGTTGCAGAAGTTAAGGCAACGTTACCAGAAACACCTCTGGAACGCAACGAGCGATTAAGCGATGAATTAGAAACAGCTTGCACTGCTTTTGGTCTGTACCACGGTGAGATTGACTGGCTATCGTTCAGCACCAAACTCTACCGAGACGGGCATTTGGTCGGCTTCGTCGGGTGCAATCAAGAAGGCTGGTACGTAAGACCAAGACAGTACGGGGTGAATCGGGTTGCTGGCAGTGCAAAAGATGTGATTGCGTTGCTGAGAGTCCGAACGGCAGTAGCGGCGTAAGTTGCTGAAGGAGAAAGGCGATTGCAGTCATAGAGTTATGCAACGCCGCCACTTAAACGAAATTTACAACAATTCAAATCATGGCATAGGCAAAATATGATTAGCCCATTTTCTCTTCAAGAAGACCAGTTGGATAATCCTCTACAGAAAATTCTCCTCCCTCCAACAGACTTTAATGCAGAGGTGCTTGAAATCCTCCACTACAAATTGGTTTACGTTGACGGAGCTTGCCCTAGAAATCATCGAGTGTACAAAGCTGATTCGATGATTGGGGTGATATTTCAGCACATTACCCACTGGTCTAACGGAGTCGATTCTCTTCGATATGCCGAGCCAGTTGATGCAGCAGTCGGGTTGGATAAATTTTTGAAGGTGGCGAGAATATCAGCAACGCCTACGGAACAACCACCCACGGAAGAAGAATTACTTGATAAAGAATTCGATGCACTGACGAGTGACGAGTGGGAGCGGTTAAAGAAATACGTGCCACAAGCGAAAGATTTGGTTGCAGCGTAAGGAAACGGGTGGGCAGGACAAACCCACCTGTGTGGCAAGGAGCAAACTCAAATTTTATCGAAATAGAACACCACAACTCATCGGATAAACCAATGGAACCGATAGAAATTCTACAAGAATTCAACTCGTGCTACCTGAAGATTCAGGCAATTGCTCAAGATAAAAACTGGCTCTTGTTGATTGCTGATAAAAGGATTGACCCAGAGGCAGCAACTCACTTGGGCGATGTACTGCACTATTTGGCTGAGGCGATGGGGTGTGTCGAAGAAATCGTTGAAGTCAAAACAGTTCAAAATTCACGCATTATCAATTCAAAATTGCTGAACTGCTGACTTATTAGTTAAAAGCAATTCCTGCACTGTCATAAATAGCTAAGTCGAACACTATCCAGTATCAACGCAATTTTTAGCAACAACAACGCAATTATGGAAACAATCATTATCAACAACAGCGTTTTTCTCATTCCACCCAGCCAACCAAAATTACAAGCGAATTGCGCTAAAGAGTACGGGCAATTCCTTCTCGATTGTCCTCCAAAGCTGACGATTCTAGAAGCACAAGCAGGAGGATATCTCAAAGGTAATAAGGCTGATTTTGCAATCGCAATCTCTCGTCCTGACCGTGCATTGACCATCAACGAGAACTTTACCAACGAGCCATTTACCGAACTTTGGGTGATTCCTGTTGCTGGCGGACTCAAAGACCAGTTTAAAGGGCCAGCCTCCATGCTGCTTTCTTTCCTAATCCACCGCCGCAGTAAAGACAATTTTGCTGGATTGTACAACCACTTCGCCCATCGCGCTTTTCAGCAGTGGTGTGAAGAGGGAATGCCGGGAGATCCCAAAGAGTTTTGTTATCAGGCGATCGCATCTGTCCTCAAAAACTACATTTTCTGTGCGGAGTTCCAAAAGGTAGAAGGAGCGCTAGGAACGTACTGGTTCATCCAATGGTCGTACCGTAACCCACAATCTGACTTTGAGAAAGATGCCCTCGTTGCAGCAGAGATGATTCGCTCTGGTGCGGAATCTGGCGCAATATTGCATTGGGTAACGAATGAAACTTACGAGCGTTGGGCTAGTAATGCTGTCACTGCACCAATACTACCACCTGTCTCTGAAGCAGAAGCTAGGGCATCATTGCAAGCGCAGAATCAGACAGCAATGCCACAAGGTAAAAAGCGGTAATTAAACACGAAAAAGGCGATTCACCTTTGAAACCAATTCACTAAATTTCTTAATTGCGAATTGCGAATTGCGAATTGGTATGAGTCGCCACTAAATAAATTAGCAGCAAAAACAAGTCAATGAAAATCGGTACTGTCTCAGTTAGTTATTCAAGAAAATTCAATTTAGGGAACTACGAATCAATCGAATTAGGTTGTTCTTTATGGGCGCAAGTCGAAGACGAAGAAGATGCAGACGGTGTAGTTCAATTCCTTTACCATCAAGCAAAAACAGCAGTCAAAGAGGCTGCAATGCCAGTAATTAAAGCGAACGAATTCCAGATTACCAAAGCCAAATCTCAACGGAAAGTAGCAACTGATGAAGGTATTGGAGAAATAGATAATTTTTGAGCAAATCAAACATGAAACAACTAACAGGTTTTATTCCCATTGCCGCATTACCAGAATCTACTACGGCTTCTGCTAAAAAACACCTGCTGGAAACAATTGAATGGCTTCACAAAGAAGGTGCTGCTACTGAAACAAACCTCAAACTCTTGACTGCAATTGTCGAATCAATTCTTTGCTCAGAAGAATCATACAGCAGATTTTTACAGTGTGGGTTTGATGCTGCAATTGAGTTATTTGATATCACTTCTCAAAACTGGGAGTTTGAAGAATCAACGTCATCACCTCACAACCCCAGAAATTGGGATGAATACAAGCAGCTACAACAAACACGGGCATTGTTGTCAACAACCCGGACTGTGACTGAGTAAGGTAAAAAATGGGACTTAAAATACAGCCCTTGTTGAGCCGATTCAGTATAGAGATAGTAGCAAAATTACTCTTGGTTCTCGGATTCTCCCTGGTGTAATTGTTGCACTACTTCTATTGATAAGCCAGTAGACCGAGCTATAACATCAACGCTGATGCCCTCAGCTAATAAATTGATAGCAATTTTACGAGCTTTTTTATCGCTCCCTTCTTCCCGTCCTTCAGCCTTGATTGACTGATAAATAACTGATTCACGCATGGTATACCTTTGGGAAACCGACTTTAACAACCAGTCTATTGCTTGTTTGAGCTACTCAACGTCTTTGATGAGCAAGCTTTGTACTTGTTCGATTGTTAACTCAGTAACTTTTACTACCATTTCAATAGGCATCTTCTCTTTAAGAAGGTTAACTGCAACTTGGCGAACTCCTTCCTCAATTCCTTCAGTTCTTATTGACTGATAAATAACTGACTCGCGCATTATGTCCTTCCTAAATAAACGTCTAATCACTTCTTGTTCTAATACTAACCCAGCCAGAATTGCAGAGGCAGCAGCAATATTACTTTGTTTCCGCCTGTCAGCAATTTTGTCAACAGCCGCAGATGACTGTTGTAATGTAGCAACTTTGTTCTCAGTAGCACTCAAAACCGCAAACGGCAGTAATCCTGGTGCTGCCAAAAAGACCTCTGGCGGTTGCTCCCACAAACGAATCACTGAAAATTCATGTTGTAAACTTCCAGCAATAAAAGTAGTTTGATACACCTTCTCCGATTCAGTTTTATCTAAGTAAATTACGACTTGGTGCATTCGCTTCTTGGGAAACCGGCGATACACCCTTAAACGATAATCAGCCATTCTAAACGGCATATCGTCATCAGGTTTGGTCTGAAATTTAATATGGAGAACAACTTCGTCTGATTGCAACAATATTAAGGCATCAGCACGAATCGGTTCTAAAGACAATTCTGTAGGACTTAATTTGGTTAAAGTAATCGGTTCTCCTAATAGCCAAGTGGCAAAATCGGGAGAATACATCTCAGCGATAAATTTGCAAGTGTTATCAAACATGAAGAAATTTTACCATCATCTTAGTTAATTACAGTAATTAAATTTTAGTTAGCAACACAATAAGAAGGTACTAAGCAGATGAATCTTTGGTCAAGAATGGATTTAATGACATTAACAAATGAACGCTTTTTAAGAGAATATTACGATTTTATTTCTGATGACGATGGCGGATGGACGATTAAGTTTTTGTATCTGATTAAGGTGAATGTTGCTCTTTGGTTTGGATGGGAGTCGGAGCCGGAATATGACGACTGGCATTGGGGACTAGGGTATTTTGAAGAGGAATACCGACAAGACTGGAATGCACCAAGAGGAGCTTGTGATTGGCAAGAAATTTGTACTCCAGTCAGCTTTCTAAAATGGCAATATGGTATCGGACAAAACTCGAATTACTAATCAATAATCGGCTATTCAGCCAAGGATTAAAAATGGCTAACCTTCCACCAATTAATTCAGTTGTCAAAGTCATTAAAGCACTGACAGAAAAAGACCCAAGGTTAGGGCAAACAGGTACAGTAATTCAGTATTCAGGACACGGCATGGTTTGCGTTCATTTCCCAGATATGCCAACAGGTCAAGGAATTTTTTTCAATCCACATCATTTACAAATCATAGAGTCATAGTCGAGATTATGCCGAGAAAATCCACTTACCCCATCCCTACTGATCAGTCCTCACTGTGCCTACAGTACCTCCGGCGCTGTGGAGGTAGCGCACGATTGTGCAGTATCAACTTCAGTCTGGGGGTGATTCAAACATTGGTCAATCAAAAGTTGGTAAAGATTAAGAATACTGGCGCGGGATTTTTTGTTGAATTGGAGGATGCCAAATGAAAACACAGAAAGCGACTTATCAATCATCCTTGCCTTAAAACACTCGTAATAAATTAGTTCTTCGTCGGACTCGAAAAAGATTCAATCCCAGGATTTTTCTTGATTACACCATAGAAACAACTGCAATTGTATCCCTACTTTTCACTGGATTTGCAGGAGTAGGGGCGATGGGCTGCTGGGGAATGGAGATTATCGAGACTAATAATCCCAACATAATGATCTCTGGTTGGCAGCAACATAAAAAGATCTGCTTGGGGATGATGTTAGTTAGTTTTTCAGGCTTTTTGGGTAGTGCTTTGATTGGAGCGAGTTTCAGTATTCAACGGGATAAATTTTAGGGAGGGAAACAAGAATGGAAATCAAATTAACCACAGCAGAGATTCGGATTATTTTACAAGGATGTCAATATACGTTGCGGCTTGTGGGGAGTAGTAAGGATTATCGCAGGCTTCAATCGTCAGAGCATTTTTCTACATCAAACGATGTGGTTTTAAATGATGCGTTTAATATTTTGGGAGAAATAGTAGACGCAATTGAGCAGGTTGAACAAGCCACTCAACAGTAAACAGGAAAAATCTCAATTCTCAATTTAGAGGAGTAAGAAAATGACGTTAACCCTAGACAATCGCTCTCAAAACAAAGAATCGTCCTTAACTCAAGCATTGCGGCAGATACAACAGCTAAACTCCAAGATTGCTGTGCTAGAGCAGCAGCATCAAGATTATGTGCATCAGCAACAGAATTTGATTGGTGCGATCGCTGAAATCTGTGTTTCTCCGATACAAGAAGTACAGGCGCTGCGGATTCTGATTTATCGGGGAGAAGCAGCTTGTCGGCAGTATCTGCGTTCGGTGCTAGTCAAACAGAGAAAGAATTCATAGAGGTCAAGCACTCATTGATTCGGTTCTGTACGTGATATTTCCAAAACTCGACGTAACCAATATGAAGTTTCAAGAGAAGCAGATTGCTTTTGTTCGGCATCCGACCAAATGTTCTCCCAATCAAACAGCCAATTAGTCAGCAAACGAACTAAGTCAACTAACTCGCAGGCTCGGTCAATGTCGTCTGCTTTTACCATGTCGGGTACAGTCCACTCAATAAAGTACCGACTTTCTTTTACCAAAGGCAGCATCAAATCCCTTGATGAGTCTCCAACCCACATAGACTGAATTTGCGATAGATGATTTGCCAAGTGATGCAACCGAGTAGTCACATCATCTTGTGTAAAATTTTTCTGCTCTGGTGTCATTTGGATCATAAGTTTCCCAGGAACTCGATAAGAAGTTGAGCAACCCTTTCTCTAATATTAGGGTCTAAAATCTCCATTGACCGATTTTGCCGGGGACGAAGATTAACCATTGATTCAAAAATTATTTTCCCAGTCAAAGGCATAAAACTGGCAGCCCAAATATCTTGTTGTCTACTACCGTCTTTCAATAGCTCTTTTTCGCAATCAGCGTGCAGATCGCCACCACCAACCAGCACCCGACGCTCGATATCGACTGCGGTTTTGATGTAGAACTTGTGTTTAGTAAGCATTTGTTCTATTTGTTGAGCAGTGGCGCGATTACGTAATAGGAAAATCATTCAAATCATAACCTCTATCAGGGAAAGGCATTCTAATTATGGAACGGAATCAAGCACAAGTAATTGCTGTAAGTCTCGCTGGCATATTAACGGCTATATCTGTGGGATATTTAGGAGTGCAATTTTTTGGCAAGAATGCAATGTACATGATTGCTACAGGAATGTTAGGGCTGGGTACTGGGGGAGCTATCGGTCAGATTTTGGTGGAGAAAAGGCAGCAACGAGTAGTACAAACACAGTCAAAATAAAAATAGGAGAAATTGCATGGAAACTTCAAAAGTTGTCACTATCCCGAATCATTGGACATCACCAAAATACTCGTTAGGGCAAAGAACTAAGCAGGGAGTGATTGTTGGGATTCAGTATTATCCACCCAATAATCTACTGACTGGCTTATGTAACGAATCTTGGCGTTATGCTGTCCTAGATAAAAACGATTTTTCCGAAGTGTCACATCTTGAAGAGCAGAAGATTCAGCCACTTACACCACTGGAATTACGTGTCGAACTTCAAACTGAAATTGAAGCGTATCAAATCGAAATTGTAATTCTCAAGCAACAGTTGGAGACAATATCCAATGCTTAAGTCGATGTCCACATACTGAGAAGTGCCTCTAATCATAGATGACTTGAGCAGTGTAGAGCCAACTTTTCACCAGAAATGGAAAAGTCCGAGTTAGAAGAATAATGCTCAACTTTTTACAAAAGACGGCGATTTATCCCATACATTGAAGGAATGGGATAAATCGCCATTTACCGTCTTGGTCAATAGTATCGAGTGTATGAAAGTCGTGAGAAATTTGCGTAATGACTAATAACTCATGGCACTGCTTCAAATCATGGTATAAGTTACCAAGCGACTGGTTCACCAAGATGGAAAAACCCACCACTGGGCCCATCATTTGGCAATATCGCTAATTCAACACCAGTTTTCGCACCTGATGTGATGTCCATCATCGCACCTTCACCACCTAATTCCGTTTTTACCCAACCCGGATGAGCGCTATTAATTTTCACCGGAGTATTGCGTAACTCATGAGCTAAATGAATGGTAAATGAGTTCACTGCTGCCTTAGAAGCATTGTAAGCAAATGGTTTGGAATCATAAATGAATGAATTGGGGTCAGCATGAAGTGTTAATGAGGCTTCAATACTCGACATATTTACAATTCGACCGCTAGGGCTATTCAATATTAAGGGCAATGCTCGTTGAGTTAATTCTACTAAGCCAAAAAAGTTTGTGTTAAATGTCTGTCGAATAATGTCTACAGAAATAGAACTAGCATTACTGGTTAACCAATCACCATCTAAAAACACACCCGCGTTATTGATCAAGACATCAAGTTGACCAAAAGAGTTAGTAATTTGTTGAACAGCAGATTCAATTTGAGTACTATCAGTGACATCCAGGGCAATTGGGTGAGCTATTATTCCTTCGTTCTCCAAGTTATTCACTGCTGTTTTAGCTGCATCTAAACTACGAGCTGCTATCAGAATTGTCAATCCATGTTGTCCGAGTTGGCGACTCATTTCCAGCCCCAGACCTTTATTTGCACCAGTAATCAAAGCTACTTTGTTCTTTAGTTCGTCCTGCGCCATGATTAAGCACTCCCGTGTGGTGATGAATTTAGATCACATTTCAGAACAAGATGTTTAAGCTGAGTTTAAATACTGAGTTAATCCTCTCACAAAGTTTAAACGTTGAGAACCTAGAAGAAAGGCTAGGTTAAACAGCACACACTTGTTGGCAAAACAAAAAAATAATTCAAATAGAATTATTGCGATGAGCTTGACTATGCTGAAATCTTTTCATTAACAGCTTGATGTATAATTTCTTTCTTTAACGAATCTGCTGCAACTGCTGCAATGGTTTCCCAATCTTCTTGTTTTAACAACACCCCAAGCAGTTCACGCAGTATCTCTCGATTAGAAATGAATTCTTCACCATAAAGCTGATCATTTTCCAGAGTAGCAAGTATGTATTTTCTTACCTCTGGTGTCGGCAGTTTAAACTTTTCAAGTATTCTTTCTCTTGCAGTTTTTACAGCAATTTTTGTAGCTGTACCTAAATTCCAATTATTCAGTAGCAACCGCACTTCTTTATTTAGATAAATACGCAACGTTGTGATGCGTCCCAAAAGTTCTAAATTGCTCATTAAGGAGCCAAATTCTGACCCCCAATCTAATCCAGCCCCAATGTTGCCACCAACTTTATCCTCAGCTTCAACAGCTTTTCTTAAGTATTCTTCATCAAATAATAAACCTATTGGATTTACTGCATTTTCTTGATTAAAGACGCTTTTACTGTAATTAGGTTCTTCCTGACTCATTAACTTCACCTCGCTACCTATTCAGAAGAACGACGAACTCCATACTCAAAGTTCTCCACAGGTGTACATGGCATCTGGCGCACCAACGGCTGCTGTTAAAATTCTCAACCGCTTGAGTGCTGTCCAGTGTCACCAGGTTCACAGATTAACCATGCCACTGGCTTTCCTGTGTTTCAATAACTTATACAAAAGATTACACTTTTTCATCTGGGCAATGGGATTATGAAAAAAAATGCCAAGGAAATATAATTTTTTCGATTAGTTTATGCCCAAAGAAATATTCCCTTCATCATTTGAATGTGATTGTGGCTATCAACTTCATTTTTTCGAGAACACAATTAAGGAAATGAAGTTGATGAGTAAACAGAAAAAAATTCTCCTTTCTGATGGAGCAGACCCAAAACACACTGTTGTATTTGAGCATGGGTTGATGGTCGATATCGAGTGCCCTAAACAAAAGAAAAAGAAAAACTTGCAAAGTAAAAAATAGAAAGTTTAGGAAAGAAAATTCAGCATCAGTCATGAAAAGCTTGTAAGGGATAGGGTGTAGAAAATCCCAGACTTAAAAGCAGGCGTTCTGTGAGCATCAGAGGCTGTCGATCGCACTTTATAAAAAAGCCCCAAAAACGGGGCTTTTTTTCATCCCTTTTTTTTCGTCAAGTGGGCCGCTTTTCGCGTGACACCCATTCTGTATGGCTTTGAGTACTGTCTCTGCACGCTTATGTCACAGAGCAACTGTGCCGCTTTTTGTGACATTAACGGAAACACAAGGGTTCTGGGCGTTGCTAACATCGTGCCGCTTTTTGTGACATCTATACACAGCAGGGGTTTTGAATGTCACGGCATACCTGCCGGAATTCTGTACCGCTTTGCGACAGAGCAGTGCAAAAAAAAGAGCGGCTAGAAATTAGAATTCAGGAGTCAGGAGTCAGGAAGCAAGAAAGGTATTCTGACCAAAAAAGCGGTGCTTTTTAGAGTTTGGTAGAGAGTGTCCTAATTCCTGGTTCTGAATTCTGACTTCATTTTCAAGAAGCAGCATTTCCTAATTCCAGCCATTTAATTAGTTCTTGTGGGGGAATAATTCTTGATACAGAGAAGGGAATACTATGTTTTTCAGCCCAACGATACACAGTTCGCAAGGTAATTTTACGCTTTGTTCTGTCGTAGATAAAATTCGGAAGTTCTCGCCCAGATAGCGGGAAATCTGGTTCTTCTAAGTCGATACCGAATTGGGCAAACCTCTGTTGATCCTTTTTGAGTAACAATGAAACGTCTGACAAAGAATACTTTTTGAAGAGATTTTGACTTTTGAGATATGCAAGCCCTAACAAATAGCAGCATTCTTTCAATCTCACTTGTCGGGCGTACTGCTGTACACCACATATCCTTAACCATTTTCGCCAAGCTCTAATACTAATACTTTTACCTAAGACGTGTTCGCAAGCTGTTTTTACCCAAGCAAGACTATACATATCTTGATACATATTGCCGATTATTTAACCTCCAATATTCTAATGCCCAGGTTTTCCCTGGGCGCTCCGTCTTTATTAGTCTTCTACAGCCTCAGACTCATTCACCGCCTTGGAACGAAGACGTTTGTTAATCATTCTCTTGTTACTGCGCTCGACATAAATGCCAAAACCGTTTTCCCAAAATACACGGTGCAGTTCTGATAATTTCCAACCCTCAAAGTCGGCCAGTTCCTCCGCTTCTTCAAATAGTGCTGTTGGCACGTAAAGTTCAATCCTGGTCATTCCCTGTGCTTTTGTTCTAGGCATTGTTGCATCCATATTTAATCACCCAGATTATCAAATGAGATTGGTTATGGGACAAGAACCCTACAAATAAATATTTTTAGGTTCTTATGTGATATGAAGCCAATATAGACTATATTAGTGGTGTAGTACCATATAAGAAACAAAATAATATGGAAAAAATCAAACAAATACTCACTTTGCAAGGGATTGAGTTTGATGAGGAGGAGATTTTATCTGTTGCCCAAGCTATTGGCATGGATGTTGATAATTTGAATGATGCCGAAGCTCAAGAAGTGGCAATTCAAGTTGTACAAGCCAAGAAATCAACTGCCCTGACCACTGCTAATGGCAAGTCCAAAAATGGCAATGGTAAACTCGGTAAAAATTCCCCCCGCCGTAAATCCACTCCTCCATTGCAAGGAGCGATCGCTCATGCATCTCAGGTTTCAAACCAAGAAATTCAATCGTTAGAAGATGTCCTTAACGTCGGGATTGACGCTTACACAACTGATAAAGCTGACCAGTTGTTATCGACAATTCGCAATGCTCCCAAGGATGTGGTGAGTAAGTTTGTCTCTAAAGCGATGGAGGAAGAAGCTGATGTAGATTCCTTTCGTGCAATCGGTGACGAACTCGTTGCGGGTATTTTCGGCGCTCACTTCACAGATGCGACCGAATAAATGGATCTTGGTAGCAGCGGTACTGAATCTGCTGCTATTGACCCTCGTCTTAGGCGTGGCAATATATGGAGCAACAAGACCAAACCCATCGCAAAGCATTAAATATTCACCTGAAGAAGGACGGGGAGTTGAATCTGTCGGGGCTGACACTAGAAAACCTCTCTCCAGAAGAATTCCTAGTCGTCCAGCAACTTATTGATGAGTCGAGAGTGCGATCGCATTCCAATAGACAGATTGAGGAATTGATGCAACGAGGGATGATGGCTCAAACTGCGATCGCAGCAATAACCATTCTGATGTTTTCATTCATGGGGATATATGGCATAACCCGGTACATCGGGTCACAAGTTCAACAAGTGCAAGAGAGTTATACACAGGAGTCAGGAGTCAGGAGTCAGAATTCAGGAGAACTGAATAGGTAGAATTTAATGTTTTATAGCCTATTCATTCAGTACTACAATTCTTTATTCTGGCTCCTGACTTCTGGCTTCTGAATTCTTTAAGGAGAAAAGAATGTTAGGAAAATGGCTTCCTGGTTTATTTGGCGGTAAAGGTAATGGAGTAGTATCAACTGATTTAAGAGTTGGGGATGCTACCCAAGTTGAAGGAAATCTCCCTTCATCAATCAGCGAACGCTACACATTGCCAGCTTACACTACAGCACAACAGGTTCTTGATGAGGCAGAAGTGGCTGGCAATTTGAAAGCACAGAAGTGGCTACATACAAAGTTCTCCCGGCACAAGCTCAAACAGTTGCAATCTTTGGCAGAGATGTATAAAAACCAATTGGCATATTCGAGTGAAGCCATGAAGGTTGAGGAGGATTTGCAACGAACCAGGGGATTACATGGGGAGGCAGTGATCCGTCATGCCTTTGGTTCACAGGAACAACAACGTCAGTTGGGGGGATACGAGAAAGCATTTGATGAAGTGGGAGATTCATTCAGATTTTAGGTTATGCAAAGTATTAAGCTCTCTCATGTAGGATATGCAGTGTCTGGGGTTGGCTTTTCTATGTTTATGGGTTATTTATCCGTTGCCAGCCCCGTTAGTCGATACATTCTTTGGTTTATTGGCATAATCTCCATCTGCTGCATAGTTCTGGGGTTATTCAACTTTGGCGGTTTAGTTATTAAAGGTTTTGGTTTCAACCGCAAGACTTTCACCATTGGGTTAATGCCTGGGGTGATATTCCTGTTTGTTTTTCTGACTTTAGTTTGTGCTGGTGTTGCGTTGGGGGTGCGATAGCAATGACATTTGAACTGGAACGACTAACTGCCAGTAGTGCCATTCATGCAGAACGGACTATTTTATGTTCTTTAGGAGCGAGTGCAGTGTTATGTCTGTCTGCTCCTTTTTTCTTAAATACAGATCGAATAACAACCGGAATCTTACTTGGCGCTGGGACGATCAGTGCTGGGTTGTTTGGGGTATCCGCTCAAATCAGCGAAAGTAAGGAAAAAGTTTACCAGTCTTTGCTAGAAGCTGACCTCAAAGCACTTAAACAGCATTTACAAGGTGAGGCTGTTTATGATTATGTTACGACTGCGATCGCAGCCAAACGCCGAGTTGCTGATTACGTAAATCGGCTACCAATGCAAGAGCGCCCCCGGTGGATAGCAGAATATCAGTTGCAAGGGTTGGTTACACTTCCAGAACCACTAGCACAACAATCACCTTCACCGACTGGTATTCCCAATCCCGATATTGCTGACATTGATGAAAACTCGGTGCAGTCCGTGATTAATCCGGGTGCGATGAAAGTTCTCCAAGCTTTAGCAGCTAATTATCCTGAGTACATCAGAATTGATGGTGCTTGGATTGATGAACTATGTGATGCTGCATCTAATCAAAATATGACTCTTCGCAGCAATCACCATTTTTACCTATCTGGTGGCACACAATCTGGGAAGTCTACGCTGGCTGGGGTGATTATCAACAAAATTGCTGCAAAATCTCAAACACCAGCAATTGTGATT
Organism: Nostoc sp. DedSLP04; assembly: GCF_034530775.1. Classification (NCBI taxonomy): domain Bacteria; kingdom Bacillati; phylum Cyanobacteriota; class Cyanophyceae; order Nostocales; family Nostocaceae; genus Nostoc; species Nostoc sp. DedSLP04. The sequence continues at coordinate 15,210 of NZ_JAVRCL010000106.1, forward strand.
GGCAGCGATCCAAAAGATGATGTCACCAGATGGCTGTGCAAGTTTAGCCGTAAGTTTGACGGCATGAAAGAATTAAGAAATTGGGTCATCTTTGCCACAGACCAAATTGATAAACAGAAAGCAAGAGTATCAATTGTTGGTGGTGAATGTCAGGGCGTTCCCGAATTATTTCTTGCTCAAGATGAGGTGGACTCTGTATTTGGTGGTGGCAAGGGACTTCCAGGAATGGTTGATGCTGATACTGCCAAAGATTTGCAGGGTTTTTGGAACTATATCATCAAATTCACTGCTGGGTTAAAGGGTCATGGTTTATTTATGGGCCAGTCCCCACTCTCTGGGGAAACCGGATTTAGTCGCCCGTCCTTGAAAAATGTTTGCTTTATTGCGATGGGGCAGACATCGAGTTATATCCTTGATCATCCCCAAGATTTTCTGAATGTCAAAAAAGAAATTCTTGAAATCTTGCGACAGGCTTGCGAACTATTAGACAAAGCCGGAGTTCGATATGCCCTGGTGATTCCCACTCGGTCTAATCCCTTTGTTGCCCTAATCCCGGAATTTGATATCAAAGGTCTGGAACAAAAACAGGATTCCAAACCGAATGCTGACACTGTTAATAGTTCTAAAAATAATCAGCAATCCTCACAGCAGCAGGTTGACTGGTATCAAGAAATTAGAAAATGGGCAACAGAATTAGGAAGAAGACCGCATTTTCAGGAAATTAAACAGAAGTGGCACGAATTAACAGGGCAAGAGTTAAACGAAAAGGGGGTAACTCTATTACTAGAAAATCTCGGCTACCCAGAGAATTAAACTGGAACGCTCGATATGGTAATCCAAAACAGTACAAGAAACAAGTAGCAATCGTTCACCGAAAAACTCACAATTATTGTGTAGTCTGTCTGACTAAGAAAAGTGAAGAGATCCATCACGCTTACTACGCCAACGACATCATTGGTCAATCTACATTTCCTACGTGCTACCGTTGTCATCAAGAGATTTGTCATAGTCCAATCAACTGGATAAAAAGCCGTAGTAATCCTGTTTGGGGTAATCGCAATGCTGACGAATTTATTATCAGATTACGGCTGGGCTATCAGCTAATTTATGGAGGAATTAAGCATCTTGAATTGTTGAACGGTATCGTTAATTTTCCTAAAAATGAAGTTTTTATTTAATTGGAGAAGAATTCTCATGTATAACGACGAATACGACAATTTAAGTTTTGAAGAACAATTACTCCTGACTGAATCCGGGAGCATCTCACTTTTGCAAAAATATCAGGTAGTAAGCTGACCATTGAGATAG
>NZ_JAVRCL010000107.1:0-15033 GCF_034530775.1 Nostoc sp. DedSLP04
AATCGCTGAAATTCCTTTGCCGTATACATTTACCATTTTCGGATAAGTCTATTGTTTAAATTTGCACCTTCCAAGTCAGCACCTGTCAAATTTGCTCCTTCTAAATCCGCACCTTCTAAATTTGCTTGAAAAAGAGAGCTATTGCTTAGATTCGTACCTTTCAAATTTGCATGGCTTAAATCAGCCTCGCTTAAATCCAAATCACTAAGGTCGGTATTTTCTAAGTTAGCAGAATTTAAATTTTCTCCAGAACCAATAAAAATAGCTTGTTCAAAAATATCGAAAATACCTATTCCAGGTATAGAAAGATATCTTGTTTTTTCGTCAATTATTGTCTCAGTATCATAGATACAGTTTGTAAGAAGTTCACCTATACCCATACCTGTAAGGTTAGCACCAATCAAATTTGCTTTCCGTAGTCTTGTTCCATCACTAAAGAAAGCATTGCTTAAATTTGCGCCTCGCAGGTTAACTTTATCTAACGTACTTTGGTATGTCGTGATATTGGTTAAGTTGGCATAACTAAGATTTGCTTCTTCTATCCAGCCATGATCCATATAAATGTTACTCAAATCTGCATAGCTAAAGTCCACTCCTTGAAAACGGCCAGACAAGTTGGCGTGACTCAGATTAGCTGCTTTGAAGTTAGCGTACTCTGCTTCAGCTCCGTCAAGACGAGCATTACTGAAATTAGCACCTTCAAAATTAGCTCCAAGCAGCGTAACCCTTTGTAGACTGGCATTACTCAAATTTGCGTAACTCAGATTCACATCATTAAGATGAGTACCAGTCAACTCAGCACTAGTTAAGTTTACCCCACACAGATCAACTTCTTCCAAGTGTAGACGACTAAAATTGACACTAGAAAAATTTCTTTCACCTATGGCGTAGCGTCTGAGTAATTCTTCTCCATCCATAACTCTAAGCTCTAAGCCTGTTTATTAACATCAACCTTAAAATTTTGATTTAATTTTACAAAACCTAACTTAAATCTAAAACCAATCCAGGTAGTAAAGTTTCACCACACGGTGTCTTAGGGTTATTCAATTCTTCAACCGCATTATTGGGCGGAAGCGAATTGGTAAAATTCATTTCTATAGAGGCAGTGCGACGGGGAACTAGGTAAATTAAAAAAAGCTGTTTTGAAACATTACCTAATGCTAAAACTTCGCGCAAATTTTCGCTGTGAGCAATTATTCCATTTGCATTGTAAGCGATGTATTGATTTTTATATAAATCTAATAACATCTGGCGGTTCCGATTTAACCACTTGAACATTTCATCTGTTTCTCTTTTAGTGGGAGTTGTGTTCATATATTTAATGTTGTCCGTGGATGTGGAATATCTCTGGCACTATTTTAATTGTCTGCTGCAAGAGGTGAGCTACCAAACCTGACTAAATCTAAATCTAAAATAAACCCACCAATAGAATTAAAACCCTTCACCTGTATCATTTTGCTTGTTGCTGGTAATGTCCGATCGCATCCCAGAAGATCCACTTTTGCACCTATAGCTTAGACTTAAATAAAAGCTTAGTATCGATGAATCAAAGTCTAAGTGGTACTCCCAGCCTAAAAGAACACACTCATCAAAATCCTGTTATTACCAAACAGCAACTATTTGGGAAGCAACTAATTGTCCTTACCTTGGAAATGCTTCTGGCATTACCTCTGGGTTTACTCCTTGCAAAGTTCCAAATTGGCAGGATTGCCTGGATATTTGGCGGCATTGCGGCTGGTACAGTGGTTCTTCAAGGGTGTCGAATTTTTTATCAATATTCCCCCCAACCTAACCGCACTGCTAGAAAAGTGGGAATGGCACTTGTCGGCTTAACTGTTGGCGCTTCCAATGCCCACGCGAATCTAGCTAGTATTGCTTCTGGTATTCCTATATTTATTTTTCTTACCTTATTTCTGCTGCTAAGTGGAGGTTGTATCGGTTATATTTACTCCCGCGCCAGCAAAACCAACCTATTTACAGCAATGCTGGCTACAGTTCCTGGTGGTGTAGGAATTATGGCAGCGATCGCTGCCGATTACAATAAAAATGTTAGCTTGGTTGCCCTAGTACAGGCGATTCGCGTTACCTGTGTAGTTATTCTAATTCCCTTCATCGCTAGGACATCAGCTGGTAATGATTATCCGCAAACACTCCCAATCAAAGCTGCTTGGCTCAATCTCGATCCATCTCAACTAGAATTACTCTTGTTAGTACTGGTAATTACTGGATTAGTAGTTTATCCAGCTATATTATTTAAAATTCCCGCCGGCGATTTCTTTGGTGCATTGTTGATTGGTATCGGGTTTAATCCTTTGCTACATTGGCTGCCTTTTGTAGGTGATATTAGCTTTAGTCCGCCGCCAATAATAAACTTATTGGGCCAAATGCTGTTGGGAATTACGATTGGTGAATATTGGGGAGACAAACCTAACTTTAGAAAGCGGACTGTCGCCTATGCCTTGATGTCTGTGGGGATGACTCTCGTAGCTGGAGCGATCGCTGCTATACTTGCGATGCAATTAACCTCTTGGGACTGGTTAACCTGTCTTTTAGTCACAGCACCAGGAGGATCGGCAGAAATGATCTTAGTTTCGCTTGCATTGAATCATAATGTTGAAATTGTCACAACTGGTCATTTAGTGCGACTAATTGCGATTAATAGTTCTCTACCGCTTTGGCTGTTTTTGTTTCGCCGTCTAGATAAGCAACTTTCTGAACCAGTTTAATTGATAAAGGCATTAGGAATGGGGCATGGAGTATGGGAAAGAGGACAAGGTCACTTAGAGAATTGGGGACAAGGGGAAAGACTTGTTGTAAGTTCTAAGCTTTTGTCACCTTGTCTCCCTTGCCCACTCCCAACTTTTAAAAATGCAACTTGAATGCTGATAGCTTATTCTTTTGTTGTTATTCAAATACTAAGGATGCTTTAAATGGTTGCCCAAATCCAAGAACTTGAAGCGCAGCATTGGGTTAAAACTCGTTCTTCCCTCGACCCTAGCGAATCCACTTTCCTGATTTGGAAAGGTAAAATTTACGCTTTTATCCCCGGTGAGAAAAGACAACTCCTGTTTAAGATGCTGGGATTAAGCGTTAGCCGATGTATTCCCACAGCAGAGGGTAGCTGGGATTTTACTTCTAGGGAACTAACTTACTACCTCAACCCAAAAACAGATGAGGTTTTATCCAAATGGGAAAACCCCTGGACAGGCGAGACAGTTCCGGTGATTCACGTTGCCAATAATCCTGTGCAGGGAAAGTTTGAAGGAAACTTCCCCGCACAGGTCGATGGTGACAGCACAACCTTCGTTTTTGATATATTTCCTTATTACCCCAATCCCTTAGCAGACGATCGCAAATTTGCCGAATACAGCCCAAATCCAATTTATCAGGCAGCGGAATTGTTTAAATTAACTGTGCCAACCGCAGATTTATTCAACCCAGCACTGAAATCTGTTTCTGAACTCAAATTGAGTTGGGATCGAATTGGTCAATGGCTTCCCTGGATGAAAATGGGCGATCGCCCCGGTCAGCTAATCTACAGTGCTGTTGGCAGCAAAGTCAATGGTTTAACAGAACTGCCCCCAGTGCTGCAAGACGAAATTAATAACCGTATTCCTCTATATAAGCAAGCCCCAAAAGCATTGACAGATGGCGAAGATATGACTTCCTGGTTGTACTTCCAAAAGTACTTTCAAGCTTACTTGGCTGGTGAAGTCTTCCCGCTTCCTCAAGCAGAAGAATTTTGACATCCTCCCCTCTTGAGAAAAGTGCAGGGTGGTTTCATTTGATGGTAGAAAAATGTGTAAGCCCTAAATTTCCATTCAGTTGTGATTTAGTTTCCATAGTTAACCGACAAAGAAATAAGAGTATGGGATTTTTCTCTCGTTATATGAAATCACCCTGCTCCCCCTTGAGAGAATCTTTTAAAAGTCTATTTTGACCCAATCTAAAATCTAAAATCCCAAATTGGTATGACTCACGAACAACAAACTGCAATAGAAGGTATCTATGAAATCTGTATCGGCATCACAGAGCCAATTTCTGCAATTCAGTATTGGGAGCAATTTGGCTATCGCATTGGTCAAGTGGGTCAATTAACCGCAGATGTAGCCAATCAATTATATGGTGTGAATTCATCTTTACGCTCAATCCGCCTCTACCACCAAAATGCAGATCATGGTTTGATTCGGCTGATGGTTTGGCAAAACCCCACCCATCAAGGTTTAGGAACAGCGTCGATGAAAATTAAGGGAAATCGCTGGGCGGCAAGCTTAACAGCAGATGTGTTAAGTATCTTAAATCATATAGAAAATGCAAAAGCCGCAGGTTTGCCTATTAGGCACACTAACCCTTATTGGGAAGTCATCTACAACAAAGAGAGGAAAAGCCGTCCATTTATTGAGCCAGCAGTTGGTGTACGAGAAATGCTGCTACTGCAACCCTTAGCTCGCCAGCTTCTATTTCAACGGTTTGGCTATACACTACCGGATTACGGACAAGTTAACCACAATGCTGCTCTCAAGGCTAGTCAGTTTACCCATATGGGGATCATCGTTCAAGATGATAGCAAAGAAACCCTGAAGTTTTATGAAGAAGTTTTAGGTTTGCTGCGTGTGCGTGATGGTGTCGAAACTAGCTATGAATCTTCGCCAGCCGGTCGAGATATTTTTGACCTTAATCCTGGTGAAAAGTTTATTCTCACTACCTTTGATGATCCTCGTTCTTCTAAGTCTGACTTGATGGCTGTACGGAGTGGTAGGCTTTACATCATTCGATTCCCAGAAAATATTAATTTAGAATCGCACTTTGAGGCAGCCCAACCAGGTAGCTTGGGTATGTCTTTATATACCTATCGGGTTAAGGGAATACAGGAGTATTACGATCGCATCAAGGCAAGTACTGTACAAAAAGTTACAGATATTATTAGTAATGAGTTTGGCGAGCCGAGTTTTTCCTTTGTTGCACCAGATGGCTACTTCTGGACTTTGCTAAAAGGTAATTAACTAGTGCAAGAGGAGTAGGGAGCAGGGCAGTAGGGAGAGAAGCCGCAAATTAATAGTACATTTATACTAAACTGAAGTTCTTTATCAATCACCAAGAATTTGATTTTCCTAAACTGCATCAGTATGAACCCTGTTCGGATCTCAAATAGGATTGCTATAGATGGGATTGGCGTTTAAACTAATCCCTCCAACTGCCGCGATCGGTTCGCTATTGAAATTAGAGAGTGCCTCCATACCTGATTGGACAATAAGAATACCACATCCATCGGTACGCACTACGGGCGCTTTTTCAAACAAGTCAACTTGAAACCCTTCTTGAATAAGCAAACTGGCAAGATAAGCTCCTGATGTCCCTGCGCCGATAATACCTATCTTGCTATTGGAAGAAACCATCTGTGACTCTCTTGATTTAATCTTGTTTAGATGATACTTGATTGAGATATTATCTTAAATAGTAAGCCATAAAGTTGTTTATAGGGCGATGCCTGTGGCGGGCTACGCTTACGCTAATAATCAGCTGTGTTTAACTGAAATGAAAAGGCTCAAGTAGTTATTAAACTTATAACAAGCTCAATAATACATCCAGCTAAAAGCAAATAAATTTCATATTTAATTGATATCTCATTTAAGCTGGCGGTTGTATCTTTTGAAGTTCTTTAATTGCTTCGATATGGGCTTGATTTACCTTCGTATGCTCCTCTACTGCTTCAGAATATACATCTGTTGAAGGATCTTCTATTAGTCTGTGCGCCAAATCTTGAAATTTCTGCGCGTGTTCGTGCATGGTTTTTCCATAGGCTTCGATACGTTCTTTTTGTTCGGGATCGATTTGGTCATCTGTTTCTAAACTCTTACCCAACTCTTGTATCTCTTTGCTATGCTCAATTGCTTTTTGAGCATGTTTTTGTGCTGTCTTTATAGTCTGCTTTGAAACTTCATGCATAATATTAATCCCGACTCTCGTCTTAAAAGAACTATAAAATAAAATTCCTCTACCCTTTGCTTCTTTCAACCAAATTTCGCCTGTTGACCTGAACAATCAAATAGATGTAAACCTAACCGTTGGGAAAGTTCTTCACACACCTTTACCCCCCGCACACTATTACCACGCACATCTAGCAGTGGCGAAAAAACTCCAATGCCCATCTTATTGGGTACAACGGCAATAATCCCACCAGAAATACCGCTTTTCGCCGGAATCCCAATTTTATAAGCCCACTCACCTGCAAAGTTGTACATCCCGCAGGTATACATCACACTCAGAATATCTTTAATATAACGCTTATCTACCGCCTGTTCTTTGTTGATGGGGTTAATACCTCTGTTAGCCAGAGTAGCCGCCATCACTGCTAAGTCTTGACAATTCACCATCACAGCACACTGCTGGAAATAAAGATCCAACGCCTCTTCAATATTCCGGTCAATCATGCCAAAGTTGAGCATCAAATGTGCCATTGCACGGTTGCGATGTCCTGTACTGCGTTCTGAGGTAAAAACTGAAATGTCAACGAATACGTCGCGGCTAATATATCGGTGAAACATATCCAGCATCCGGTTGAGGCGTTCGGTAGGGCCGGAACCTTTGATTAAGCTAGTGGTGGCGATCGCACCTGCATTTACCATTGGATTATAAGGTCGCTTCGATTGCTCATCTAAAACAATCGCGTTGAATGCATCTCCCGTCGGTTCAACGCCAACTCTAGTTAAAACATAATCCAGTCCATGATCTTCTAAGGCAAGTCCATAAGCAAACACCTTAGAAATCGACTGAATGGTAAAAAGTTGCTCGTAGTCCCCAACTTTATAAACCTGACCGTCTACTGTCACAATGCAAATGCTGAACAAATCCGGGTTTGCCTTTGCCAGTTCGGGAATGTATTTCGCTACTGCACCCTCTTGCAGAGACTTGTACTGGGAATGTAACTCGTTGAGAACAGCTTTTAATGGCGATGCTTCTATTTCTATATCTCCTGGATGTGCTTGGTTTGTCATTAGGCTGATGGCATTTCCCAAAATACTTACTATATATAGAAGAGGTACAGCTGTACATCCCTACAGTTACAAAGATTTTGTCAAAAACAGCTTGCTCTAAAAAATCATACTTGAGCAATTACTGAAAATAAACAAAACAGCATGTATTTTTTGTTACAAACAGTATTTGTTGTTTAAGCGATCGCAAAGTTTTATTAATTTTTAAGTCATTAATCCTGAAAAATATTCCTTTGGGTATCGTCCTTTTTTTTATACTCAGCAATACGGTTACTTAAAGTTATATTTATCACCGATATCAGTCTAGTTATGGAGAATAAAAGTAATGATTGATGTAAGTAGAAAAAACTTTGAAAAAAGATATCAGACTCCAACTAATTTGCATAATTTTTTAAGATGCAACTCAGATCGCGACTTATTCATAGTTAAATCTAAATATTTCCTTAAATAAATAATTTTAAGTATTTATGCCGATGCCATTTAATTAAAGTTATATTACCTTCTTATAGGAAATAGCCAAAAACAATGTGATCTAGAATACACGAGTAGTTGTGAGCCTTTAGAAGTGATGTGAATAGGGTATCGCTACTTTAGTGTGAAATAAGCGTAAAGTTTTTTTAAGAAATTTTTGACTTACACAAAAAAGCGTTACATAGCCAAAGTCCGCTTTTGAGAAAGGTTTCGACCTTCAAATTGGAATGGGAATTTGAGAAAGTGGCCCATAGTTACGCTAAAACCCTGATCCCCAAGCTAAAAGGTTCGTGTTAGTCTGTTGCAGTTATAAAGAACAAAGTGAAAACGGAACGAGTTCGAGTTTTTCAAAAGGGAAATCACTTTCATTAGCGATCGATCCCGCAAGTTATAAAACTTTAAGTTCTACAGTCGCTTTCAAAAACGGACGCATGAATCAAAGACATTTGTGGACTATTGTTGCCCTGTTTATGGCTGTTTTGGGAGTACCCTCAGTCGGTTGCACTCAAACCACCAAAGGAAATGCGCTAGCATCCCAAAAATCACCCGCTCCTGATGTGGTTAAGGTGGGAGAGTACCAATCAACAGCAGGGAAACAAACCTTGGATGCTGTGATTACAGAAATTCATCCTCACAACATTAAAGGACGTAAGGCGGCAACCCTTTTTATCAAAAATATACCTGTTCTCACTTTTTTGAGTTCTGTATCAAATACGAATCTTGAGACTAAAAAAGTTGGTGCAATTGACAATACTGGGGGCGTACAAGGGTACGCCCTTATTGCTAGCAATTCATCAAATGCATTGAATACTGGGAACGCAACAGATGCGAGTAACCAGATTAGCTCCACTGACAACGATCCGGTTCAGATAGCTGGTGTAGTAGCAGCTAAGATCAACCAGTTGAATCGAGAAAACGTGGACGGGAGTAAGATTACCGTCAGTTGGAAAGCAGGGGAAAAATCTACTGCCAATCAAGCGCAAAACAAAAGCGTCCCTGTCCAACAAAATGGCGATCGCTATGTAATTAAAATTAATGGCGAAGAGTTGGTCGAAATCAGCGAAGGTACGCGATTAGCAGGTAGTACCAACGATCTAGCGCAAGATGCATTGCAAGCAACCAATCGCTTGCGGAGACTACTAGGCAATGCATCTCCCCTAAAAGAGATTGCAAATTTACCAGTCCGTCAACAAATATCAATACCAAAGCTGCCTCAACAGATTGCCGTCGGAGTAGTGCGAGCCACCCTGAGAGGAATGGCTTCTTATTACGGCTATGATGGTTCTGGTAATCGCACTGCTAGCGGTCAGAGATTTAATCCAGAAGCAATGACTGCCGCTCATCGCAGTTTACCCTTTGGTACGCAAGTTCGTGTAACTAACACTCGCAACGGTCGTTCTGTAGTGCTGCGGATTAATGACCGAGGCCCATTCATTCGGGGTCGAGTCATTGACGTGTCTGCCGGCGCGGCTCGAATTTTGGGAATGATGGGCAGTGGCGTAGCACCAGTGCATATTGAGGTATTGGGGAAATAATTATTAGGCAATAGGGAATAGGCAATAGGGGTTTTTCTAATGCCCAATGCCCAATGCCCAATGCCCAATCCCCAATCCCAGTTCCGTATCACTTAATTCCCCTAGTTCAATCAACTCTTCCCTCTATTTCGGATATAAACTAACGGGGGAGGGATCGATAAGAACTAGGGGTATTTTTGTGCGCCTGCTGACAACAGTCGCAGCTTTACGCTGCTATTTAACTAAACGCTGCTCAGAAAACAAGCTAATTGCGGTTACTGAGGATCTGAGACTAGATGAGATGACTGGCTGGTATCAGACGGCAGTCGGTCTGGTGCCAACGATGGGAAATTTGCATCAAGGTCATTTAAGCTTAATCCAACGGGCGCGGCACGAAAATTCTACGGTGATTGTGAGTATTTTCGTCAATCCCCTGCAATTTGCTCCTAACGAGGATTATCAACGCTATCCCCGCAGTTTAGAGCAAGACCAACAACTTTGCGAACAAGCTGGGGTAGATGCCATTTTTGCACCGAGTCCTGAAGAGATGGCTGTTCCTCAGAAGAGTATACAAGAATCAAAGGTTACACAAGTTATCCCCCCATCTGCTATGATAACAGGCTTGTGTGGTCGTTCTCGGCAAGGTCATTTTCAGGGTGTCGCTACGATTGTTACCAAACTTTTCAATTTGGTACAGCCTGACCGTGCCTACTTTGGTGAAAAGGATGGTCAGCAACTAGCAATTATTAAACGCTTAGTAGCTGACTTAAATTTGCCAGTAGAAATTGTTGCTTGTCCAACAGTACGGGAAGCGTCAGGTCTGGCCTTCAGTTCTCGCAATCAATATTTGACGGCAACGGCAAAAGAGCAAGCAGCGGCATTATATCGTGGCTTGCGACAAGCCCAAGCTGCATTCATTGCAGGCGATCGCAATAGTAACAAGTTGATAGCAGTGGTACAGCAAGAAGTGGCAATGGTCAGCACGGCCTGTGTGGAATATATTGAATTGGTTGAACCGACTACGTTGATGTCTTTAGAAAAAGTTGAGGAGGAAGGAATGTTGGCGATCGCAGCTCGTCTTGGTGCTACACGTTTGATTGACAATCTCATATTGCGCGATCGTCAACCCATTATCGCCATTGATGGCCCAGCCGGCGCTGGAAAATCCACAGTGGCGCGGCAAGTGGCAGCAAACCTGAATTTAGTTTATTTAGATACAGGAGCGATGTACCGTGCTGTCACTTGGTTAGTACTGCAAAAGAAAATTGCTATTGACGATGAGTGTGCGATCGCCGAATTAACTAACCAGTGTAAAATTGAACTTACTCCCACCCAGGATTTACAATCGTCTGTGCAGGTTTGGATTGACGGTACTGATGTTACCCAAGTGATTCGCACGATTGAAGTAACATCAAAAGTATCTGCGATCGCGGCACAAAGCGCAGTCCGTCAAGCACTGGTTAAACAACAACAAAAGTGGGGCAAAAAAGGTGGTTTAGTTGCTGAAGGTCGAGATATCGGTACTCATGTATTTCCCGATGCCGAAGTGAAAATCTTCTTAACCGCTTCTGTAAGCGAACGCGCCCGTCGCCGCCAGCAAGACTTTAACACCCAAGGTCAACCTGAAGTGAGTTTAGAGCAGTTGGAACACGACATCGCCGAACGTGACTGGAAAGATAGTACACGCAAGGTTTCTCCTTTGCAGAAAGCAGCAGATGCGATCGAACTTCAAACTGATGGTTTAGACGTGTCTGAAGTCACGGCACAAATCGTTAACTATTACCAACAGCATTTATCTCAGTGTTAATTACTACTATTTGCTGTTAGTTTTTTAGTTTCAAAGGGTGGTGAGTGATTATTCACTTACCATCTTTAAAACTGTATTTAAAAATAAAATAGATGTAAGTTAACTATTGGCTATTTTAATTTGAAAATTAATACTTATAGTCAAGTGTAAACAATTATTAATTTAATTTACATTTTTTTAAAAATAAATCATCTCGCTTTCGACTGATTTTTCAAATCGTAATTAATCTTACTAAAGATAGAAGTATTAAAGTTTTAATTGCTAAATGCTATTTAGTTATTAGCCTTTAGTTATAAAACATTAGTCATTTTTATTTATAGTCAAGAATTGCTAGCGATTTGACTTATCAACAAAGTACTTTGTTTCCGTCTTCACTTTGGTAGTAGAATGACGATGTTAAGTTTTATGTTTCACTAATCAAAGGCATAAAACCTCTAAAAATAAAAGCTATTAATTTCCCAAACTTCTGCAATAGCTTACAAACTAGAAACCGGTAAAGAGAGGATTTGACACAATGGCATTTGTACAGCCCCCACTACCCTTTGAAAAAGATGCTCTAGAGCCTTTTGGCATGAAAGCTGAAACTTTTGAGTATCACTACGGCAAGCATCACAAAGCTTATGTAGACAACCTCAACAAGCTTACTGAAGGTACAGAACTTGCTGATAAGTCCCTAGAAGAAGTCATCAAAACTTCCTTCCAAGACTCCTCTAAGGTGGGAATCTTCAACAACGCTGCCCAAGTTTGGAACCACACTTTCTTCTGGAATTCTTTGAAACCACAAGGTGGTGGCACACCCACAGGTGAACTCGCAGCCAAAATCGATAAAGATTTTGGTAGCTTTGACAAATTCAAGGAAGAGTTCTCTAACGCGGCTGCAACTCAATTCGGCAGTGGGTGGTCTTGGCTGATCGATGATGGTGGTACGCTAAAGGTGATCAAAACACCAAATGCAGAAAATCCCCTAGCTCATGGTAAGAAGGCACTCTTAACCTTGGATGTTTGGGAACACGCCTACTACATTGACTATAAAAACGCCCGTCCAGCGTTCATCAAGAATTTCCTAGAAAACTTGGTCAACTGGGACTTTGCTGCTGAAAACTTGGCTAAAGCTTAATTACTTGCCAGTTTTGAACTGGCAGCGATGTCTTTTAGTCAGCTATTTTGCGGCTACGTAGTTTGTGCCAGATATCTAAAGTAGAAATAATTCACTTAACACCTTTGTCAGCAGTCACGACAGTAGTCAGTCAAGTTTAAATTGATGGGTAAGTGAGTTCGTAGTCAGGACTTTAATCCTTATTTTCTAAGCACTAAAGTCCTTACTACAAACCCTGAAAACTAGCTTGAATTGTACTAAGATCGTGACTGTTTTTGGTTAGGCGTTGAGGGGGATGGTGGAGAAATCAAAATATAAAATATATGGATAGCAAAGAACTAGCACAATACATCGAAGCAACGAATAGCATCTCTAAACCTTGGGTATTGGTACAACTGCGTCTCAAAAAATTGCAAGAGCGTCGAGCCACTCTGACAAACGATGTTTATACCAAAGAATTAGAAGATATTTATCAAGACTTGATGAAATTGGGTGAATGGTGGCGCGGTATTGAAGATGAGGTATTTTAAAGTGAGGAGTTATGAGTTATGAGTTTTCCTAACTTTTAACTCCTAACTCCTAACTTCTAACTTAAAACACAACCTGATGGCTCAAGCTCTCGATCAAGTCGATTACGATACTCTCGATGCTGCGAAACGACGCTTCATTGATGCTGCAAAACGCACACTTGGCTTTGCAAGCGCTTATGGCATCGTCCCCGCGTCAGGTCTAGGAGCAAGTGCTAACGCTTTCAGCTTCAACCTCGCTCCGTTTCTAGAGGCGGGGGCTAGAGAACTTTCGATGACACTTGTGCCGGAAGGACTAGGCACCGCAGACGATACCCGCCCTGACGATCTTTCCGAAGAAGAACTTCGACGATTCTGGTGGAATATTGGGATTAAGATCGTTTCGTGTCTGACGAACGATGCCGCAACTTCAGGTATGCAGACTATACTTCTCGGTCTTTATCTGCCTTCGAGTACTCCTGAAACAATTTTTACCACCGCTTTCCTTGATGGGTTTCTTGATGGAGTAGTTGAGGGGTGCAAACGAGTCGGGTGTGTGTATCTCTCAGGGGAAACTCCTCAACTAAAAACCAAGATGATTCCAGGGCGGCTCGACATCGCTGGCTCGGTTTTTGGGGTTATGCCGGCTGGTGTCGCTCCCATTGATAGCTCGCGTCTGGATGCCGGAAATACCATTGTTTTGGTGGAAAGTTCGGGCCCCCATGAGAACGGTTTTACCCCACTGCGAAAGCTTGCTGAGTCGCTTCCTGATGGCTACAGAACAAAACTTCCGAGTGGGCAAGAGTTCTGGGAAGCGATGAATGCTGCTTCGTATCTTTACACGCCCCTTGTACAGGCAGTGCTTGGCGAAGGAATTCGTCCGACGGCGATGGAGAATATCACTGGTCATGGTTGGCAAAAGCTGATGCGGTCGGTGAAGCCGCTTCGGTACGTTATCGAAACAATGCTCCCAGTACCAGAGATATTTACATTTGTTGAGAGTCATCTTGAGGGCGGGGCTGAGACGATGCTTTCGGTGTTCAATTACGGTGCAGGATTCGCATTCTATACAGAATCAAAGCAGGATGCAGAGAGAATTGTCCTACTTGCAAGAGAACATCAACTTTCGGCTGCGATCGCTGGAAGAGTTGAAGCGTCTCTTTCCCGCGAGGTAGTGATAGAACCCCTTGGAGTCACCTTGAAGGGAGATTCTTTTGGAATTGCGCGAGGGGTATAGGGGTATAATGCAACCCAAGCGTAGGCATAGCCAGTCGTAGACATCGCTAGTTTTCTCGAAGCTATTTTAGGCTCACTTGTGCGATGCCTGCGGTGAGCTACGCCTATGCTAAAGTCATTTTGGTTAGAAAAAAGCTGTAATTACAGAGAAAAAGAATATTTTTTACACACAAAATCAATTTGCATTTCCGGCTTATTAGAAATAATTACCCTACTAAACCTTTCTTTTCTAGGTCATTTAGCACAGATGCTATAGGTGCATTTATGAAAAACTGGATGTAATATTTACTACTACCTAATAATAAAGTAGTGCGAATCACCCATGACTGCTGAGATTAAGATTTGCTAACGTAGTCTTAACATATTGAAAAATTTGCTGAGAAAGCTGAGAAAGTAGCAGCCGATACTAATTTTTAGTGTAGGTTCTTTCTCATCCAAAGATGTGGCATTTTGGTGTGTTAAGGATAAATATTTTTCTTCAGAGGGGGTTATGGCTGTAAATTTGACCCGTACTACAACTTCGGCAGAACTTTTAAAGCAAGTATTCCGTAACATTGATGCGCATAGTTGTCCAAGGTTATTCAACTTTCACATGCACACTGTCTACTCGGATGGTAGATTGCAGCCTAGTGCATTGATGGAGCAGGCGATCGCTATTGGGTTAAAAGGGTTAGCCATCACCGATCATCATGGTATTGTCGGCTATCAAGCGGCCCTTGCTTGGTTAGAAGATTGGAAATGGAATAATCCTCATGTAACTACTCCTCACCTGTGGAGTGGCGTGGAAATCAATGCCAGCCTTTTGAATATAGAAGTTCACATTTTGGCTTACGCTTTTGCAACAGAACACCCTAGTATGAAACCCTATCTGCAAAGAAGGCCGACTACAGGGCAAGAATATCAGGCAAGTAACGTGATTGCCGCTATTCATGAAGCTGGGGGATTGGCAGTTCTGGCTCATCCAGCTCGTTACAAGCGATCGCTTTTTGACTTAATTCCAGCTGCGTCCGAAAAGGGCATTGATGGTGTGGAAACTTTCTACGCCTACAATAACCCTAACCCTTGGAAACCCAGCGTATTGGAATCAGAACAAGTGCAAAAGTTGGCTGATGAATACTTTCTTTTCAATACCTGTGGTACTGATAGCCACGGTTTGAGTCTGCTACAACGCTTGTAAAGATGAATCAATTTGTTTAAATCTCCTGGTTCAATCTGCCAGGAGGTTATCTTTTTTTGGATGCTCAATAGTCAATTTGTTTTAAAGTTATGGCAAGGGACTGGGGACTGGGGACTGGGTGAAAAGCCTTTTTGTGTCTAAGTTTTATCGTCTGTTGATGTCCTAACCTTTTTGGCTATTGCTATAACCCTCTTCTGTCACTTTCCGAGTATTCTGAATAAAAGGATTAAAAGA
>NZ_JAVRCL010000108.1:0-14145 GCF_034530775.1 Nostoc sp. DedSLP04
TTATGAGTTATGAGTTATGAGTTATGAGTTATGAGTTATGAGTTATGAGTTATGATTTTTACTCCTAACTCCTCACTCCTCACTGTTAATAAAGGGCGCTCATGTCAGAACTGTTTGCTACTACTGGAACTATAGCCGCGATCGCCACTGCTGTTGTCCCCCAACAGGGTAGTGTTGGGATTGTGCGGGTGTCCGGTTCTCAAGCAATGACAATTGCCCAAAGTCTCTTTCATGCACCAGGGCGACAAGTTTGGGAAAGTCACCGGATTCTCTACGGTTACATTCGCCATCCCCAGACGCAACAAATAGTCGATGAAGCTTTGTTGTTGATGATGAAAGCACCCCGTTCTTACACCCGTGAAGATGTAGCGGAATTCCATTGCCACGGGGGAATTATGGCAGTGCAGCAGGTGTTGCAACTGTGTTTAGAAAATGGCGCTAGACTAGCGCAACCTGGAGAATTTACTCTCCGCGCCTTTTTGAATGGACGATTAGATTTAACTCAAGCCGAAGGTATTGCTGATTTAGTCGGAGCTAAATCGCCTCAAGCTGCTCAAAGTGCTTTAGCTGGTTTACAAGGAAAATTAGCTCATCCGATTCGGCAGTTACGCGCTAACTGTTTAGATATTTTGGCAGAAATCGAAGCTCGGATTGATTTTGAGGAAGACTTACCTCCGTTGGATGATAAAGCAATAATATCAGCAATCGATAAAATTGCCGCAGAAATAACTAGGTTATTGCAAACCAAAGATCGAGGTGAGTTGCTACGCACTGGTTTAAAAGTGGCAATTGTCGGGCGTCCGAATGTGGGTAAGTCGAGTTTATTGAACGCTTGGAGCCGGAGCGATCGCGCCATTGTGACTGATTTACCAGGTACAACCCGCGATGTTGTTGAATCTCAGTTAGTTGTTGGCGGAATTCCCGTACAAGTGCTAGATACAGCAGGGATTCGGGAAACAACAGACCAAGTGGAAAAAATTGGCGTCGAGCGATCGCGTCGTGCTGCCAATGCAGCTGATTTAGTCTTG
The DNA here is from genome assembly GCF_034530775.1 of Nostoc sp. DedSLP04. Taxonomy (NCBI): domain Bacteria; kingdom Bacillati; phylum Cyanobacteriota; class Cyanophyceae; order Nostocales; family Nostocaceae; genus Nostoc; species Nostoc sp. DedSLP04. Next base: position 1,029 of record NZ_JAVRCL010000108.1, read on the forward strand.
CTTACCATCGATGCTTCCGCAGGTTGGACAGAAGGTGATGAAGAAATTTATCAAGAGGTACAACACCGTCCGTTGATTTTAGTGATTAACAAAATCGATTTATTAGAAGAAAGCGAAAGAACAACTCTTCAATCTAAAATCCAAAATCGTTCGACTGAGCGTAGCCGAAGTCCACAATCCAAAATTGTCACAGCCGCAGCCCAAAATCAAGGTATTGAAGCTTTAGAAACAGCAATTTTAAAAATAGTTCAATCTGGAAAAGTGCAAGCTGCTGATATGGATTTAGCCATCAACCAAAGGCAGGCAGCAGCCTTAACTCAAGCTAAAATATCTTTAGAACAAGTGCAAGCAACAATTACCCAGCAGTTACCTCTGGATTTTTGGACAATTGACTTACGAGGTGCGATTCAAGCTTTAGGGGAAATTACCGGAGAAGAAGTAACAGAATCAGTTTTAGAGAGGATTTTTAGTAGATTTTGTATTGGTAAATAAACTATAAAAATTTTTGTTGAATTTTACTGTTCTTTTACTCAAACTTCGATTGATAACTAAATGTACATCTCAATTCGTCAAGCAACTATACAAGATACGGCGATCGTTTCGGATGTGCTATTAGAAGCAGCTTTGTGGCTCCAGCAGAGTGGTAGACCTCTGTGGCATGAGAGTGAGATTTTGCCAAAAAGTATATCTAAAGATGTTGCTAACGGCTTGTTTTTTATTGCTGAGTGGGCAGGTGAACCAGCTGGTACAATCAAGTTTCAACTAGAAGATTTACTTTTCTGGCCTGACATTTCTCAGGAAGATTCAGCATTTGTACATCGTCTTGCAGTTCGACGGCATTACTCTGGCGGTAAAGTCTCTTCAGCACTTCTAGCTTGGGCTGTTGAACAAGCACAAACACTTGGCAGACATTATTTACGTCTAGATTGCGACGCTTCACGTCCACGCCTTAAAGCAGTATATGAACGTTTTGGTTTCCGTCATCACAGCGACAAACAAGTTGGTGCTTATTTTGTCTCTCGCTACGAATATAAAATATCTCCAATGTATAAAATGCGTAATATCATGTCCGCATAATTAGTTATACTAACCACAGTCATTACACCCCACCCCCAACCCCTCCCCGCTCTTCGGGAGGGGAGACAAAGCGCAGCTTTGGCGGGGTGGGGTTCTTCGGGTTTAATAAGCAATCAAGCGGACATGATATAAGTCCTAAAAACAATGTCTGATGAGCTAGCCGGTGCTTCATTCTAAAATCAAAGTAAACCTCTTGTTTAAGTGGTAGAAAAAAGGCTAAATAAGGATTATGACCGTAACTACCTATAAATGGACAATTAAACGTTATCACCAAGCAATAGAGGCAGGTATTTTTGACGACCAGCCCATTGAACTATTGCGCGGCGACCTCATTGTTATGCCTCCAGAACGAGAATCTCACGCCTACTACAACACAGAAGCAGCTGATTATCTTCGCACACTGCTCGGTGAACGGGTAAAAATCCGCGATGCAAAACCCGTTACCTTACCCAACGATTCAGAACCTGCTCCCGATGTTGCGATTGTCAAACCTTTAGGTGAGGTCTATTTAGAACACCATCCTTACCCAGAAGATATCTTCTGGGTAATTGAATTCTCCAAAGCCACTATTAGCAAAGATTTAGGTGACAAAAAAGACATCTACGCTGAGGCTGGTATTGTTGAATATTGGGTTGTCAACCTGAAGATTCCGCAGTTAAAAGTATTTCGTGACCTAAAAAATGGGGAATACAAAACCGAACTGACATTAACTACAGGTACTATTTCACCCCTAGCCTTTCCTGATGTATTCGTCCGAGTTGAGCGCCTTATAAGTAAGACCTAGTACAGGGTATTATGGAAAGGGCCTAGGAGTTATAAGTTATGAATTATAAATCGATCGCTCATAACTCATAACTTATAACTCATAACTCATTTTCTGTCGCGATCGCTCTTGGCATATTACCAGCAGTTGCCAGTTGCACTGTAAAGGTAGAACCTTCAGATAATTTACTTTTTACAGAAATAGATCCACCACAGCGCAGCAGCAATTGCTGTACTATCGTTAACCCTAACCCAGCACCACCATAATCTTCGGTTGCTGCTGTACGCACGCGATAAAAGCGATCGAAGATTTTAGGAATTTCGTTTTCGGCAATACCGATACCTGTGTCGCGGAATTCTAATTGGACATAATCGCCTTGATTACGGGCACGCACCCATACTTGACCTCCATTAGGGGTAAACTTAAGACTGTTGTGCAACAGATTAATCACAATTTGCCTTAGCTTACCAGTCACGCACCAAACAGATGGGAGTTCAGTCGGTACGGTGTAGGCTAGCATAATTCCTTTTTCTTGGGCTACAGGTTGGTAAGTACTAACTACTCCAGGTACTATATCTGAGAGACGCACCAACTCCAAAGTCGTCCCGTCAAAATTCTGTTCTAGCTGCACCAGTTCCAAGAAACCAGTAATCAGGGAATTTTGCTGATCGCACTGGGTATTTAACATCTGTAAATAACGTTGTCGTTGCGGGGGTTTCAGATTAGGGGAATTTAATAACGAAAGTGCTGTCTTCATGTGTGTCAAAGGTATACGTAGTTCCTGACAGACATTTTTCAGGTATTCATCTTTGAGTTGCTCTTTGTTGTGCAGTTCTTGATTTTGCTGTTCCAACTTATTAGTACGTACTGTGATGATTTGACGATTAATTTCATCTTGTCGGAGGAGTTGTTTTGCCAACAGTTGATTCATCAGTGCAGGTTGGGGCACGGTTGGACAAATAAAACTAGCAGGTAAAATTGAGGATGATTCTGGTGCAATCGCCTGTTGGATACTATTTAATACTTGCTGAATTACTCTCCCCTCAACAGTAGTTATAATCAGCAATGGCTGGTTTTTATTAGTATTTACCTTCCCCGATGTCTGATTTTTACGTTTTTTAAGTGGTCGATGAGCCAAAATTAAACTGCAAAACTGTGGCGATAACACCATCAGAAAGTTTTCCCGCCGCATTTGGCTATCTGGTGGTAGATGAACGGGGACATAATTAGATGATGGGGATGAAGGAGATGAGGAGATATTTAATCTTCCCTCTTCCTTATCTTCCCCTGCTTCCCTTTTCCTACTCTCGTCAATCTGGCAACTATAAATCAGACTAGACGCACCTACCGAGGATTGATAACGCGCTAATTCTGATTGCCAAATTTTATCTGGTGGTAGCTTCACCCAGAGAGTGGCTGCAATTTGCTGCTCAATGAGTAAGTCAATTTGCGCTCTCACCAGTGATAGCAGAGTAGCAGGACTGAGGGACAATGGTTTCGGAGGCGCTTGCACTCCCATAACCAGTTGATAAACAGACAGATCCTTAGCCAGAGAAACATTCATGAGTCAAGCACAACTTGGATGAAGCAAGAAATAATTCTGTCTTCGATTTTCACCTTTATATGTGCATTTTTTACAAAATCACCACGGAAAAAAACATTAACTATAAAAAACTCTATCCACGAGGGGATGGGGAAGCAGGGGAGCAGGGGAGCAGGGGAGCAGGGAAGAAATTGCAGTAAGTTTTTCTCCTCTGCCCCTCTGCCCCTCTGCTCCCCTGCCTCTTCCAATGCCCAAATTATTTATTGTACGTTAAGTCTTTGCTGTAAAGCCTCGCGTGCGTGTTCTCGGTCGTCAAAATGGATTTTTTCGGTGCCTAGAATTTGGTAATCTTCGTGACCTTTACCAGCAAGCAGCACTCCATCACCGGGTTGTGCTTGTAAAATAGCGGTACGAATTGCGATCGCTCGATCGCAAATTACTGTTGGCTGCACTGTGTCAGCTATTCCCGCCAAAATATCTTGCAAAATCCTTTCTGGATCTTCAGTGCGGGGATTATCTGATGTCACCACTGCCACATCAGCTAACTCAGCAGCAATTTTACCCATTTTTGGGCGCTTAGTGCGATCGCGATCGCCTCCACAACCAAATACACAAATCACTTTTCCAGGTATAAACGGACGCGCAGCTTTTAATAAATTTTCCAAGCTATCGGGCGTGTGGGCATAATCCACAATCACGCTAATATCTTGCTCAGTACTAATCTGTACCCGTTCCATCCGTCCGGGAACTCCAGGGAACTCAGGTATCACAGCTGCCACTAACTGCAAATCTAGCCCTAAGTGTAAAACTGCTCCTACGGCTGCTAAAAGATTTTCTAAATTATATTGTCCGACTAGGGGCGATTGAAAAGCCACATCACCTTTTGGTGTATGTAATGTCCCACTAACACCATTTGGCTGGTAACTTAAATCGCTCATCCATAAATCGGCGCTGTTGTCGTTGACGCTGTAACTCCAAACCCGTTCGGAATCTAACGAGGCAATTAACCGCTTCCCGTAGGAATCATCAGCATTAATTATTGCCCGTCCCTTGAGATAATTAGGACTAAACAATAACGCTTTGGCAGCAAAGTAATCTTCCATATCGCTGTGATAATCGAGATGGTCTTGAGTAAGATTACTAAATACCCCTACCTCAAATTCACAACCCAACACTCTACCTTGGGCCAAAGCGTGAGAACTGACTTCCATCACCCCAAACTCACTACCAGCCTTTACCGCCTCTGCTAGCTGCTGTTGCAGTTCCACTGCAAAGGGTGTAGTGTGGGCAGCAGTTTGCTCAAAACCTGCCCAACGAGTGTAGAGAGTTCCCATCAAAGCTGTAGCTAAATTAGCTTTGTTGAGGAGAAATTCAATTAGATGAGTAGTTGTAGTTTTGCCATTTGTACCAGTTACGCCTACCAACTTGAGTTTTCGCCCTGGATAACCGTAAAAAGCACTGGCTATCTGCGCACAAGCTTGAGTAATATTACTTGCACTAATGACCACAGCCTGATTTGTAGGAGGATTTTTTTGTGCAGCTTCGGGAGAAACGATCGCAGCTACAGCCCCCGATGCGATCGCACTTTGCCAAAATTCCCCACCATCAACCCGCGTTCCTGGCATCCCAATAAACAAATCACCCACACGACAAGCATGGGAATTCGTCTTTAAACCCCTAACTTCCACATCCTCTAAAGTTGGATAACTAGGCAATTGCTCAACACTGTCTACCGCCGTTAGTAATTCCCGCAATTTCATTTTGTGAACCTCGTCACATTCTTGATCTTGCGCTTATTCTGCATTATTTTTTTCTAATTGACCAAATACTTACGCAACATTTGCTCTAACTGCTGCACACTAGCACGAGGAGAAGGACGCGGCAATGGTTTCTCACTTCCTTCCTCATCTTCTATGCCTCTGTAGTTCGATAAATAAAGTACCGGGACTTCATACTCATACGCAGCAAACCAATCTTCACGAGTCGTAATATCCCTAACTTCCAACTCGAAACTGAGATTTTGGATTTGTTCTAGCTTTTCTTGCAAGCCTTCACATAAATGACAGCCGGGTTTACTGTATAAAATTAATTGCATTCTTGATATGAGTTGGCGCAAGAAGTTATAAGTTTAGAATAACGTAGACGCTTGGGCTTGTCGCAGGCTACCGCAGAGGGCACAAAGGAGAAGGGTGAAAGCTCATTGATTCATGAAAGTAGTCTAATGACCAAATTCTGTGACAATGATTAACAACCAATCAGAATACTGTATTTAAGCTACTCATGAGCCAAAGTTCTCAAAACAGCCCTTTACCAGGCAAACCTGTTCAATCATATTTCCAGTGGTTATACGCCTTCTGGAAATTCTCTCGCCCTCACACAATTATTGGTACAAGTCTAAGTGTTTTGGGTTTATATTTAATTGCCATTGCCATCAGTAGAGACGCGATTAATCATATCTCTACAGACGCGATGAATCGTGTCTCTACAAACGGGATGAATCTTGTCTCTACGTATTCTGTATTCCCTGTCTTTGGTGCATGGATTGGTTGTCTGTGTGGCAATGTTTATATTGTCGGGCTGAATCAATTAGAAGATGTAGAAATTGATAAGATTAATAAGCCTCATTTACCCTTAGCGTCTGGTGAGTTTTCTCAGCAAACTGGGCAATTAATTGTTGCTTCTACTGGGATTTTGGCGCTGGTTGTGGCGTGGCTAACTGGCCCGTTTTTATTGGGTATGGTAGCAATTAGTTTGGCCATTGGTACTGCTTATTCTTTACCACCAATTCGCTTAAAACAGTTTCCCTTTTGGGCGGCGCTGTGTATTTTTTCGGTGCGCGGTACGATTGTTAACTTAGGGTTATATCTGCATTACAGTTGGGCGTTGCAACAAAGCCAAACAATTCCGCCTGTGGTATGGGTGCTGACGTTATTTATTTTGGTGTTTACCTTTGCGATCGCCATCTTTAAAGATATCCCGGATATGGAAGGCGATCGCCTCTACAATATTACTACTTTCACCATCAAACTTGGCCCTCAAGCTGTGTTCAATCTGTCTCTTTGGGTAATAACTGCCTGTTATCTGGGAATAATTCTGGTTGGGGTGCTAAACGTTGCCTCAGTTAACGCCATATTCCTGGTAGTTACTCATTTGGGGCTGTTGGCTTGGCTGTGGTTGCGGAGTTTGACGGTAGACTTACAAGATAAAAGTGCGATCGCTCAATTCTACCAATTTATCTGGAAACTCTTTTTTATGGAATATCTGATTTTTCCTATCGCCTGTCTTTTGGCTTAGACAATGCTAGAAACCTTTCCTACTAGTTCGATTCTCGCTGCTGTTGTAGTTGTTCTGAGTCTGTCAATCCTTGGCTATTTCGCTTGGAAAACTTTGATTACCTCAGACTTGTTTCAAAAAGGTATCAATCTTGCCCAAGCAAAAGATTACCAAGGTGCAGAAGCCGCTTTTCGCAAAGTGATTTCTATCAATTCTACTAATGACGTAGTGCGCTTGTTTTTGGGAGATGTTTTAAACCAGCAAGGGCAAGTAGAAGAAGCAACAGAATTATTTCGGGAAGTAATTCGCCGCAGTCCGAAAAATCCTGATGCTTACTTGCGTCTGGCGAATATCCTCATGCAGCAAGAGCGAGAAGAAGAAGCTAAAACTAACCTGCAACAAGCTAAAGATTTATTACAAAAACAGCGCCAACCTGAAAAAGCTAAAAAAATCACTCAGCTGTTAGATAAAATGAGTGCTAAGTCAAGCGAATCTTAAGTTGAATGAGAATTGCAGAGATTAAGTTTTCCTGTTGTGTCTCCTAATTTTTTGCCATTCCCATCATTATGGTGAGAATGGTTTTTATTTGGTAGCTATTGTATACGATAATTATGTCCGCAAGTTTTGCCAGTTTGACCTATCTCTTCACAGCCCTTACATTTGCAATGCAATGCGCTACAAGCTCCATAGCCACAATTAATTTATTTAGACTTTAAAAGATAAAATATTAAAAATTTTAAATGATTTATTTTTGCAAAATAGCGATGATTATAATAGTCTTTTTGGCTTGTAAAGACATATTGTAGTTTACTTAAGCATTAGAGAAATTAGACACACTGTATCACTAATATTTTAGTACTAAAATATTATTAAGCAAGGGTAGAAATTTAGTAGTAGATTGTTTAGATTAAAGAATCCAGTATTTATGTCAAATATAATATCAGAATTGTGGACTAACTTTTTTACATCAGAATCATTTATTCCACATGGACATTGTTATCTATGGCAAACGAATTTAGTTTGGTTACACATATTATCTGACGCATTCATTGCACTAGCTTATTACTCGATTCCAGCTACACTCTTCTACTTTGTCCGCAAGCGACAAGATTTGCCTTTTGATTGGATTTTTCTACTATTTAGTGGATTTATCGTAGCTTGCGGCACTACTCATTTAATGGAGATTTGGACACTTTGGCATCCAATCTATTGGGTGTCGGGGTTTCTCAAAGCAGTAACTGCCACAATATCTGTAATTACCGCGTTAAAGCTTGTACCTTTAGTTCCTCAAGCATTGGCACTTCCTAGCCCTACTCAATTAGAACAAGCAAATCAAGAACTTCAAACACAAATAAGCGAACGCTTATGGGTAGAAGAGGAACTGCGAAAATACCAGAATCATCTCGAAGAAATGGTTGCTGTTCGCACCAATGAAATTACTCAGACTAACGAACAATTACAACAAGAAATTCTTGAACGCCAACGCATCTTAGAAGTTCTCCGGCAAAGCGAAGAACGCTACCGTTACTTGGCTGAGGCAATTCCTCAACTTGTTTGGACAACGAAACCTAACGGTGAATGCGATTATTTTAATCAAAATTGGTGCGAATACACTGGGCTAACGTTAGAACAATCTTTGGGTTCTGGTTGGTTGGCTGCATTGCATCCAGATGATGTGCAAAGAGCCGATAAAGTGTGGTCTGATGCTGTCAAAAATAGCACTATATATAACAATGAATATCGCTTTAAACGAGCTGCTGATGGCTCTTATCGTTGGCAGCTAGCGCGAGGTTTACCACTTAAAGATGAGCAAGGTTTTGTAGTCAAGTGGTTTGGAACCTGTACGGATATCCACGAACAAAAACAAATACTTGAAGAACGAGCGCACCTACTGGAATTAGAACAAGTAGCACGAGCGAAAGCAGAAACAGCCAATCGAATTAAAGATGAATTTTTAGCCGTCCTCTCTCACGAACTACGCACTCCACTCAACGCAATTCTCGGCTGGTCAAAGTTGTTGCAAACCCGCAGATTAGACCCAACAAAGACATCTGAAGCCCTAGCCACAATCGAGCGAAATGCTACCTTACAAGTTCAACTCATTGAGGACTTGCTGGATATTTCCAAAATTTTACAAGGTAAACTGACGCTGAATATCACGAAAATTAATCTAAAGTCCACGGTATTGTCGGCATTACAGACAATGCAGTTAGCAGCAGAAACAAAGTTGATTGAGGTAAATACAGTATTTGAACCGGGTGTGGGACAAATTATGGGCGACTCGACTCGTTTGCAGCAAGTCGTCTGGAATCTCCTTTCTAATGCAATCAAATTTACACCTAGAGGAGGAAAGGTAGAAGTGCGACTTCAGGAAACTGATGGCTATGCTCAAATAATTGTTAGCGATACGGGTAAGGGAATTAGCGCTGACTTTTTGCCATTTGTGTTTGATTACTTTCGCCAAGCAGATAGCACCTCTACGAGAAATTTTGGTGGATTAGGACTGGGATTGGCAATTGTGCGTAATATCATCGAAATGCATGGCGGCATCGTCAAAGCAGATAGCCACGGTGAGGGTCAAGGGGCAATATTTACTGTTAGCTTACCGCTTCTGCCAGATGAAAGTTCAACGCTGATGGATGGACAAAATTACCCTGCATTCTTAGCTTTTAACTCCTTACCTCTGAATGGCATCAAGGTTTTAGTTGTCGATGATGATATTGATTCACGAGATTTTGTTGCTTTTGTATTAGAGCAAGATGGGGCTTTTGTGATGGCAGTATCTTCCGCTGAAGAAGCATTACAAACTTTAGCAGATGTCAAGCCAGATGTGTTGGTAAGCGATATTAGTATGCCCGATATGGATGGCTATATGTTAATACATGAAGTGAGAACTCTAACACCAGAACAAGGTGGGCAAATTCCAGCAATTGCCTTGACTGCCTTTGCAAGAAACGATGACCGCGAAAAATCCTTAAAAGCTGGGTTTCAGATGCATTTATCTAAACCTCTGAACCCAGAAAAATTAATTGCAGCGATTGTTAAATTGATGGAAAAAAAAGTTTCTGTAAATACCTAAAAATGACTTTTTACTTTTAATAAATTACCATCTATTAGACTTCTTGCATGAATTAAAGAGCTTTCACCCTAAATCCCTCTCCCACGCTTGGGAGAGGGACTTTGAAATGTCTCTTGTGTACAAATAGCCATTTATATGAGATTACACTTGTATCAAGTTAGTTTAATCACTTATAATTCCAGCTATAACCTCGCCAAAGCTACACTTTTGTCCTAACAACAAGTGAGGAAGGGCTGAGATAAGGTTTTTTGACGATCGCAATTAGCCAAACTTGACATTATATGTAAACCAAGCAGGTAAGGTAAGAAAAATGCTGAAAAACAAGAATCTACTGGTAGCAGCTATTATCTGCTTGTGTTTGAGTAATGGGAGTACTGCCTTTGGTCAAAATGTTGGCGTTATTTTAGCAAAAATTCACAACTCTACTCAGTCCGCAGTTATTCGGAACAAAAACGCAGTTGCTAACTTCGAGCAAGGAAGCAATCTCTATAAACAGGGAGATTTAAAAGGAGCAGAGGCGGCTTTTCGGAAGGCAATTGAACTAGAACCCAATTTTGCACAAGCTTATATTGCCTTGGGAAATACTCTCGACGATCGAGGTAAACCACAAGAAGCGATCGCTCAATACAATAAAGCCATTAGTCTCGATCCTCAAGACTCTAGAGCATATTTTAATTTAGGTTTGACTTTAGCAAGACTGAATCAATTAGAACCTGCGATCGCCCAATACAAAAAAGCCATCAGCCTTGAACCCAAGTATGCTGAAGCTCACTATAACTTAGGAAACGCTTTCTACGCTCAAGGCAAGCTAAAAGAAGCAGTTACCGAATATACAGCAGCTATTCGCCTCAAACCAGACTATGCGCCGACTTACACCCGTTTAGGAAATGCTCTCTACGATCGAGGTGAGCTAGCAGAAGCAGTTACCCAGTATAAAAAATCTATTAGCTTCGATCCCAACTATGCAGACGCTTACTATTACTTAGGAAACGCCTTGTACGCTCAAGCAAAGCCAGCAGAAGCAATCGCCAACTATACCGAAGCCATTCGCCTCGCTCCGAAAAATCCAGCAGGTTATAATGCCTTGGGAAATACTCTATACGCTCAAGGCAAACTAGAAGAAGCGATCGCACATTACCAAAAAGCCATCAGCTTCGCTCCCAACTATGCAGACGCTCACTATAATTTAGCAAGTGCTTTTTACGCTCAAGGCAAGCTCACAGAAGCAATCGCTGGCTATACCGAAGCGATTCGTCTCGATCCCAAACACGCACAAGCTTACACAGGTTTGGGAAATGCGATGGACGATCGAGGTAAACCTCAAGAAGCGATCGCACATTACAAAAAAGCCATTAGCCTCGTCCCCAACGATGCATTCACTTACTATAATTTGGGAATAACTTTGGGAAGACAACAACAGTCAAAAGAAGCGATCGTTAATCTCAAAAAAGCCAGAGAATTATTCCAAGCTGAGAAAAACAAGGAGATGATTGAGCAAGTCGATCGGCTAATCCAAAAAATTAATACGCAAACGGATTGAATAAAGGGATTGGGCATGGGGCATTGGGCATTGGGCATTGGGCATTGGGCATGGGGCATGGGGCATGGGGCATGGGGAGAATGACAAATGACAAATGACAAATGACAAATGACAAAGGCAAAGTCTACCTCGTAGGTGCTGGGCTTGGAGATGCAGCATACCTGACAGTAAAAGCTTACAATCTTTTAGCTGCTGCTCAAGTGCTAGTCTACGATGCTCTAGTAGATGCTCAATTATTGCAGTGCGTACCAAATGATTGTCTGAAATTGGATGTCGGGAAACGCGGTGGCAAACCCAGTACAAGCCAAGCCCAGATTAACAAGTTACTGGTAAAACATTGTTTGCAAGGAAAACAAGTTATACGGCTCAAATCAGGCGATCCGTTGATTTTTGGGCGTTGTACTTCCGAAATTGAAGCATTGAAAGCATCCGGTTGTGATTTTGAACTAGTACCAGGAATTTCCTCAGCCCTCGCAGCACCCTTATTAGCAGGAATTCCCCTAACAGATCCGGTGTTAAGCCGCACTTTTGCAGTGCTTACAGCTCATGAACCAGAGATTTTAGATTGGGAAGCACTGTCACGCTTAGAGACACTGGTAATTTTAATGGGAGGGCGACATCTAGGAGAGATTGTAGATCGACTGGTGCGGCATGGGCGATCGCACTTAACACCCATTGCGATCATCCGTTGGGCAGGAACTCCCGAACAACAAATTTGGACGGCGCAACTGGGCAATATTCTAGAACAAACCGCCGGATTATCCCTTTCTCCGGCGGTAATTGTGATTGGCGAAGTTGTTGGGCTACGCAAGTACTTACAACCTGAGAAAATAGATTGTCAGGTTTCTACTACAGGCAAAACTTTTAGCCCCCCTGCTATGTCAAGCAATTTCCCCCTATCTCCCCTTACTGGTAAAATGATCTTGGTAACACGCTCAATTGGGCAATCGAGTCAATTTAGCGATCGCCTCATTGCATCAGGTGCAACCGTCATCGAAATGCCTACCTTAGAAATCGGCCCCCCCTCCAGTTGGGAAGCTTTGGATCGTGCGATCGCTCATTTATCTGACTTCGACTGGTTAATTCTCACTTCTACCAATAGCATAGACTACTTTTTTGAAAGGCTAACTACGCAAGGTAAAGATAGCCGTGCCTTAGCTGGCATTAAAATTGCCGTCGTTGGTGAGAAAACAGCCCAAAGTCTCAAACAACGCTCTCTGCAAGCAGATTTTATTCCCCCCAACTTTGTTGCCGATTCTTTAGTGGAAAATTTCCCAGATCGATTAGATGGTAAAAAGGTGTTATTTCCCAGAGTTGAAAGCGGCGGCAGAGAAGTTTTAGTTAAGGAATTAACTCTTAAAGGAGCAAAGGTGATAGAAGTTGCGGCATATCAATCTTGTTGTCCTAGTAGTATTCCACCTGCGGCAAAGTTAGCTCTCCAAAACCGCAAGGTAGATGCAATCACCTTTGCCAGTTCTAAAACTGTACAATTTTTCTGTCAACTTACTAATAATATATTTGCCAACAACTCTGATGCTAGCCAATTATTAGAGGGAGTTTGTATTGCCTCTATCGGCCCCCAAACCTCTAAAACCTGCCATGATTTATTCGGACGCGTGGATGTAGAAGCCGAAGAATACACTTTAGATGGTTTAACCCAAGCACTGATCGCATGGGCGACAAATTCTTAGATAAAAAAGCAAGGGAGCAGGGGTTCTTAGATGAGGGAGCAGAGGAGCAGCACTTCGGCTACGCTCAGTGACCGAGGAGCAGAGGAGAATAACTACTGACAAATGACAAATGACAAATGACAAATGACAAATGACAAATGACAAATGACAA
>NZ_JAVRCL010000109.1:0-13787 GCF_034530775.1 Nostoc sp. DedSLP04
TTCTCATTACGAGACGGCGCTCAACTAACTGCCTCAACTTCGGGACTTGGGAATGGGGGGAATGTGACAGTGCGGGCACTCAATGCTGCTTCCCTCGCAGATGCTTCTATCCTCAGTACGGTGTCAGCAGGGGGTGTAGGTCAGGGAGGTAATATCGACATCAATGCTGCTTCTTTCTCATTACGAGACGGCGCTCAACTAACTGCTTCAACTTCGGGACTTGGGAATGGGGGAAATGTGACAGTACGGGCACTTGATGCTGTTTCAGTGGCTAGTAATGCTTCTATCCTTAGTACAGTAGAAGCAGGGGGTGTAGGTCAGGGAGGTAATATCGACATTAATGCTGCAAGACTATCACTAATTGATGGCGCTCAACTGGCAACCGCTACTCGTGGAGCATCTAATACCCAGCCAGCAGGACGGGGGAATGCGGGGAATGTCAATGTTAATGTTACAGGTACTGTTGATATTGCTGGGGAGAAAAATGGTTTCAAAAGTGCAATTTTCAGCAGTGTGGAAACAGGGACAGTTGGCAATGGGGGTAACATTATTATCGATTCCGGTGACTTCTCATTACGCGATGGTGCTGCGCTTACTGCCTCAACTTCGGGACTTGGGAATGCAGGCACAATTAAAGTTAATGCTGCTGATTTTTTCACCATTTCTGGCAAGAGTTCAAGCTTTAATAGTGGCTTGTTCGTTAACTCCCAAAGTCCAACGGGTACTGCTGGAGATATTATCGTCACCTCACCTAGAGTTACCTTAGATAACAGTGCTACACTTAACGCCCAATCTGCATCGGGTAACGGTGGCGACATCAACTTACAAACTGATTTACTGCTTCTGCGCCGTGGCGCTCAAATTTCCACTACCGCAGGTACAGCACAAGCTGGTGGTAATGGTGGCAACATTACCATCAATGCGCCGTCGGGCTTCATTGTTGCTGTCCCAAGCGAAAATAGCGACATCACTGCTAATGCTTACACAGGTACAGGTGGGAGAGTAGATATTCAAGCCTTTGGTATCTATGGGATTCAACCCCGCTCTAACCCAACTCTCTTTAGTGATATCACCGCTAGTTCTGAGTTTGGTGTAAACGGCACTGTCGAACTCAATACACCCGGTATCGATCCCAACAGTAGCTTAGTTAATTTACCGACCGTACCAGTTGATACTCAAGTAGCACAGACCTGTAGTGCAGGTAGCAGTGTAGCTAAGAGCAGTTTTACAATCACTGGACGCGGCGGTTTACCACCTAATCCGGGTGAAGCCCTCAGCGCTGACGCAGTGCAGGTAGATTTGGTGACTCTCAACTCAGAAGTAGGTAAACCCTCTACTCCAGCAGTCTCCACAAATCTCACTAACCCAACACCACATCGCATAGTAGAAGCTACTGGTTGGGCGATCGCTGCTAATGGCGATATAATTCTCACTAATTCTGCACCCATCACGCCTCATTCTTCCTGGCAGAAGACAGCCGATTGCCGTGCGTTAAATCAACACCAGGGAGGTTGAGTAACTTCCACTGTCTATTTTTAGTAAAGACACGGTGCGAGGAGGGCAAAAACATGGCAAGGAAAAAATCTAGATTACGGATAATCAAACGCTTTTTAAGTGTACTGCTGCTTTTAGCTATGTTCTTAGGCGCTCTTTTATTGCCCCCCACTTTCGCACATGTAACTGCGGAAAACTCCAATGTTCAAAGCTTGGCTGATGCCCAAAACTTGGTGAAACAGGGGAGAAAATTCTATGAAGCCGAGCAATTTAATGATGCAACTGCAACATGGCTACAGGCTATCTCTGCGTTAAAAGTCCGTGGGGATGAACTTACACAAGCGATGATACTGGGCAATTTATCATTAGCTTATCAGCAATTGGGACAGTGGTCAGAAGCAGAAAGTGCGATCGCTCAAAGTCTTAACTTATTACAAACTGCTAAAGACACCAAAGACTCCTCGCAAATTCTAGCTCAAGTCTTAGATATCAAAGGTCGTCTGCAATTGGCTCAAAGCAAAGCTGAAAATGCCCTGGATACTTGGCGACTTTCAGCTGAGATTTATACAAAAATAGGCGATGAAAGGGCGGTTATTCAAAATCGGATTAACCAAGCGCAAGCTTTGCAAGCTTTAGGGTTTTATCGTCAAGCCGAGAAGACATTAAGGCAAAGTACCCAGATTCTCCAAAGTCAACCTAACTCACCTGTTAAAGTTGCAGCTTTGCATAGTCTCGGAAATGTCGTCCAAGTCACTGGTGATTTAGAAACATCTCGGCAGATATTGCAGCAAAGTTTAGAATTAGCTTCATCGTTGCCAGATCGAGAAGCGATCGCTGATATTCTCCTCAGTCTGGGTAATACAGCCCGCGTACAGCAAGACACGCAAAAAGCTATAGAATTCTATCAACAAACTATCAAAACTGCAACCTCACCCACTACACGCATCCAAGCTCAAGCCAATCAACTAAGACTACTGCTGAAAACTGAGCAATTGTCAGCTTTTCAAACATTGTCTTCTGAAATTAAAACTCAGCTTAACGATTTACCTTTGAGTCGTACAGCAATTTCTGCCCGCATTAACTTTGCCCAAAGTTTAATGCAATTCCGAAAAAAAATTGCCGCAGACATTGCCCAAAGTTTAATGCAATTCCGAAAAAAAATTGCCGCAGACACTCCCTCATGGTTGGATATTGCTCAATTACTGGCAACTGCTATTGAGCAAGCAAAAAGTTTGCAAGATAGACGCACCCAATCCTATGCTATTGGTGTTTTAGGCCAAGTTTATGAACAAACTCAACAGTGGTCTGATGCCCAAAACCTCACCCAACAAGCCTTGCTCATCGCTCAAGATATTGATGCTAAAGATA
Organism: Nostoc sp. DedSLP04; assembly: GCF_034530775.1. Lineage (NCBI taxonomy): Bacteria > Bacillati > Cyanobacteriota > Cyanophyceae > Nostocales > Nostocaceae > Nostoc > Nostoc sp. DedSLP04. Next base: position 2,863 of record NZ_JAVRCL010000109.1, read on the forward strand.
TTGGCTATCAATGGCAATGGCAACTGGGACGTTTGCTGAAAACTAAGGGAGATATCAAAGGAGCAGTATCAGCTTACACAGAAGCAGTTAATAATCTCCAAGCCCTCCGCAGTGATTTAGTTGGTGTCAATTCTGCGGTGAAATTTTCCTTTCGAGAGGAAGTTGAACCAGTTTATCGACAGTTGGTTGATTTACTTTTGCAATCTCAAGGTAACTCGAAACTGAGCTTTGAAAATCTTCAAAAAGCCAGCAATACAATCGAATTACTCCAAATAGCAGAACTAGAAAACTTCTTTCGCAACAACTGTTTAAATGCTCAAATTCGTAATCCAAAAAAAGATCCAACGGCAGCAATTATTTATCCATTTATTTTGCCAGATCGACTAGAGATCATCATCGAGTTGCCTCAACAGCGTTGGTTGCACTACACTACTCCTGTAGTTAAAAAGGAAGTCGAAACTACTTTAGCTCAACTACAGGAAAATTTACCCAAACCCCACACCCTGCGACAGGTTCAGTCTTTATCCCAGAAGGTTTACAAATGGATCGTTCAACCTGCTGAAGCTGCTTTAGCTGAAAGTAACACTCCTACTTTGGTGTTTGTGCTGGATGGCTGGTTGCGGAATATTCCGATGGCAGCTCTCTACGATGGCAAACAGTATTTAGTTGAGAAATATAATATTGCACTCACCCCCAGTTTGCAACTGATTGAACTCAAACCAATGGAAAAGGAATTAAAGGCAATAGCCGCAGGATTGAGTGAAGCAAGTTCGGGATTTTCTGCACTACCCAACGTCAAACTTGAATTAGAAGAAATCCGCTCTCAATTTCCTAGCACCATCCTTCTAAATCAAGAATTTACCAGCAAAACTTTGCAAAATCGGATTAATTCTTTATCTTTCCCGATTGTTCATCTTGCAACTCATGGTCAGTTTAGCTCCAAGGCTGAGGAGACATTTATTGTTGCTTGGAATGAGCGTATTTATGTGAAAAAGTTAAATGAGTTAGTGCGAACAATAGAGCAAAATAGACCCGAAGCGATTGAATTGCTCATTCTTAGTGCCTGTCAAACAGCAGCTGGGGACGAACAAGCTGCACTGGGAATTGCTGGTGTCGCTTTTCAGGCAGGCGCACGCAGTACGATCGCTTCTTTGTGGAACTTAGATGATGAGTCTACTGCGATGTTGATGAATCAATTTTACCAAGAGTTAGCCAACAAAAATCTGACTAAAGCTGAAGTACTCCGTCGCGCCCAGCTAGCTCTGTTGCAAAATCCCAAATACAAACGTCCCAGGTTTTGGGCCCCCTATGTTCTGCTAGGTAATTGGCTGTAGTTTTATATAAGTCAGATTGTATTGCAATCTGGTTTTTTTTTCATCGAGCTGCAATTCGATTGTTTCGACTGACAATGCGATTGTTTCGACTAACAATGCGATTGTTTCGACTGATGAATTATATTGTATAAATTTATGTAAACAAATTAGTCAGTTTTGCGTAACATTAAGGCGATCGCAACTGAGAATTATCCAGAGGTGACTGTAACTACTGTAAACCCACATTAGTGGTGTGACATAACCAAAAGTTTAGCAACTGCTGTTTGCTTAAAGGGGTGCAATGTCCAATATAAATATTCGTTGGGGCTGGTTTATCGGAATTGTAATATGTGGTTCAAGCATTTGGAGTACAAATTGCGCTTTTGCTCAAATTATCCCCGATGGCACTTTGCCTAGTAATTCTACTGTCAAATTAGAAGGAAACAACAGCATCATTGAAGGAGGAACCCAAGCAGGTGGCAACTTGTTCCACAGCTTTCGGGAATTTTCTGTCCCGACTAACGGCGCTGCTTTGTTTAATAATAGAGTAGATATTCAAAATATTATCAGTCGGGTAACGGGTGGATCAGTCTCTAATATTGATGGATTAATTGGCACTAAGGGCACAGCTAATTTATTTTTGATAAATCCTAATGGGATTATTTTTGGTCAAGGTGCGAGGCTAGATATTGGTGGTTCTTTTGTCGGGACGACAGCTAATGCACTTGCATTTGGTAATCAAGGTTTTTTTAGTGCTACAAATCCAGAAAGTTCTTCATCCCTGCTGACGGTCAATCCTTCCGCTTTACTATTTAATCAAATCAAAACCGCATCTATCGAAAATAACTCAGTTGATTTGGGCGTACCAGATGGCAATAGTTTGCTATTGGTAGGCGGTGATATCAAAATGGATGGTGGAAGATTGTTTGCTTTTGGTGGGCGAGTTGAGTTAGGTGGGTTAGCAGGTGCAGGAACAGTTGAATTGAATGGCAATGGTAATAATCTGAGTTTGAGTTTTCCCGATAGTGTAGAAAGAAGTAATGTTTTCCTTAGCAATAACGCTAGAGTAGATGTAATAGCTGGTGATGGTGGAAGTATCGCAGTTAATGCCCAGAATTTAGAGATGACAGGACAGAGTGGACTGTTGGCAGGGATAGAAAGTGGGCCGGGTTCTAGTAATAGTAAGGCGGGAAATATTGAAGTTAATGCAACTGGAGCAATTAGTCTTGATAATGGGAGTCAAATTGCTAATCAGGTGCGACTAGAAGCAAACGGGCAAGGTGGCGATGTCAAAATCAATGCTAGCACGTTGCAAGTTAAGGGTGGGGCACAGGTGAGTACTGGTACTTTTGGTGCAGGTAAGGGTGGAAATTTAACTATTGATGCCCAGGATGTGCAAGTGATTGATGGAAGTGCCGATCAGTCTCTTATTCCCAGTGGCTTGTTTGCTTCCGCAGAGTCAAACTCAGGAGATGCAGGAGACTTGACTATCAAAACTAATACCTTGCGAGTTTCGGGTGGGGCAGTTGTGAGTGCTGGTACATTTGGTGCAGGCAAGGGGGGAAATTTAACCGTTGATGCTATTGATGTGCAACTTATTGGTACAAGCGCTGATAATCAGTTTCCCAGTGGCTTGTCTGCTTCAGCAGTGCCAAACTCAACAGGGAATGCGGGTGATTTGAGGATTATAACTAATACTTTGCGAGTTTCGGCTGGGGCACAGGTGAATGCTAGTACATTTGGTGCGGGTAAGGGTGGAAATTTAACCGTTAATGCCCAAGATGTGCAACTTATTGGTACAAGCGCTGATAATCAGTTTCTCAGTGGCTTGTTTGCTTCAGCAGTGCCAAACTCAACAGGGAATGCGGGTGATTTGAGGATTATAACTAATACTTTGCGAGTTTCGGGTGGGGCACAGGTGGGTGCTGGTACATTTGGTGCAGGCAAGGGGGGAAATTTAACCGTTGATGCTATTGATGTGCAACTTATTGGTACAAGCGCTGATAATCAGTTTCTCAGTACCTTGTCTGCTGAAGCAGAGCCAAACTCAACAGGAAATGCGGGTGATTTGAGGATTACAACTAATACTTTGCGAGTTTCGGGTGGGGCAGTTGTGAGTGCTAGTACATTTGGTACAGGCAAGGGGGGAAATTTAACCGTTAATGCCCAAGATGTGCAACTTATTGGTACAAGTGCTGATTATCAGTTTCCCAGTGGCTTGTCTGCTTCAGCAGGGTCAAATTCAACAAGGGATGCGGGCGATTTGACGATTACAACTAATACCTTGCGAGTTTCGGGTGGGGCAGTTGTCAGTGCTGGTACATTTGGTGTAGGCAAGGGGGGAAATTTAACCGTTGATGCTATTGATGTGCAACTTATTGGTACAAGCGCTAATAATCAGTTTCCTAGTGGCTTGTCTACTTTAGCAGTGCCAAACTCAACAGGGAATGCGGGTGATTTGAGGATTACAACTAATACCTTGCGAGTTTCGGGTGGGGCAGTTGTGAATGCTAGTACATTTGGTGCAGGCAAGGGGGGAAATTTAACTATTGATGCTATTGATGTGCAACTTATTGGTAAAAGCGCTGATAATCGCTTTTCCAGTGGCTTGTCTGCTTCAGCAGGGTCAAATTCAACAGGAAATGCAGGTGATTTGAGGATTACAACTAATACCTTGCGAGTTTCGGGTGGGGCAGTTGTGAGTGCTAGTACATTTGGTGCAGGCAAAGGGGGAAATTTAACCGTTAATGCCCAAGATGTGCAACTTATTGGTACAAGCGCTGATAATCAGTTTCTCAGTGGCTTGTTTGCTTCAGCAGAGTCAAACTCAACAGGGAATGCGGGTGATTTGAGGATTACAACTAATACCTTGCGAGTTTCGGGTGGGGCACAGGTGGGTGCTGGTACATTTGGTGCAGGCAAGGGGGGAAATTTAACCGTTGATGCTATTGATGTGCAACTTATTGGTACAAGCGCTGATAATAAAGTTGCCAGTGGCTTGTTTGCTTCAGCAGAGTCAAACTCAACAGGGGATGCGGGAGATTTGACGATTAAAACTAATACCTTGCTAGTACGAGATGGAGCTGGAATAACTGTAGAGAGTTTAGGAACAGGAACCGCAGGTATCATGACATTAAATTCTCGCTCCATTCGTTTAGATAACAACGCCTTACTCAGCGGTAACACACAAAGTGCTATTGACCCTAATAGGGAGCAGGCGACAATTAACATTAATTCACAAGATTTGTTAATGAGTCGCAATAGCAATATCAGAACCAATGCCAGAGGCGAAAACGTCATCGGCGGCAACATCAACATTAACACTGATTTTCTGATTGCTTTTGAAAATAGTGATATCAGAGCCGATTCTACTAACTTCCGTGGCGGAAATGTGCGAATCAATGCCCAAGGTATCTTTGGTATACAGTTCCGAGACGTAGAATCTGATACAACAAGTGACATCACTGCAAAAGGAGCAAGTTCTGAGTTAAGTGGTAATGTAGAACTTAACACGCCGGATATTGACCCTAACAGTGGCTTAGTTAACTTGCCAAGCGTACCAGTTGATACCCAAGTAGCACAGACCTGTCAAGCTGGTGGAAATTTAGCTAAGAGCAGTTTTACAATCACTGGACGCGGCGGCTTGCCACCTAACCCAGGTGAAGCTCTTAACACTGATGCAGTGCAGGTAGATTTGGTGAGTCTCAATCCAAACGCTGATAACCGCAGTAGCTCCTTTATTCCCAGCAAAATAACTACCCCCGCACCAGAACGCATCATAGAAGCTACTAGTTTGGCGCTAAACCAAAAAGGGGAAGTCGTCTTGACAACAAATCTTCCCACCACTACGCCCCATAGTCCTTGGTTGAAGCCTGCATCTTGCAAAGCAATTCGTAATTCGTAATTTCAGAAAGTTAGATTGCAATCTGGTTTTTTATTGACCTGCAATGCGATTGTTCCAGCTAACAATGCGATTGTATCGGCTGACAATGCGATTGTATCGACTAACAATGCGATTGTATCGACTGACAATGCGATCGCATCAATCCGCAATCGATATTTGAAAAAATTAGGATGGGGTAAAATTTACGCCAAAACCCAACTTACAAATGTATACAATGAAATCTAAGTACAGGCGCAAGTCCTTCCATCCCTTCATTACGAATTAGGTTGCCGAGCGTTCGCGTAGCGTCTCGTAGAGAAGCCGAGGTACGAATTACAAACTACTCTCTAAGTTGCAGCACTCCACTTTTGGTTCAGTTGCAAAATCATTCAAACCCACAGCTTGCAATAGCGCCGTCCAAGAAGGATCTTGCAAATTGGTGCGACGCAGTTCGCTAGCAGCGCTCAAAGCATCATACCAAATACCATTACTTCCATAAAGGGTTACGCGCTGAGGTGGTGTCGCTTTTTCCAATTGAGTTTTTAAAGTAGGGTTGAGTTGTTCCCGTTTTACGTATCCTTCAATATCAGCAATAATTTGCTTATCCTTATTGCAGTAAATGTTGAAATACCAACGATACCGCTTACCTATCTCCAGAGGTGCTGCTTTTGATGGCAAACTAAGGCTGACTACTCCTGGTGTCCCGGTTAAAGAAGTTTTATAAATAGTCTGATTTTCTGCTTCATCTTCTAGCACAAACTCTCCAGATGCAAAGTCGGATGCATAAGGAACATAAAATAAGAAACTAGGATGCTCTGCGATCGCTTCTCCAAACACCAATTCTGAGTTTGAATAAACAGGTACTAAAGCTGTGAGCCGCTTTTGAGAAGAAGTCAGTGGCTGATTGATATCCTGACCACAGCCACGGCTACCTGCTTCCGTTCGCTTACCTGGTTCGCCGATGCCTTTTGGTGGAGGCGGCGCCGCAAAAATTAATGATTGATTTAATTGTCCGTTGGAATTTGCAGGCTGTGCTTGCACATCTATACAACTAAGGAATGTTAAACTAACGGCGAGGAAAGTTTGAATCTTTTGCATAGATAATTTCATTTTTATTTATGGCTCAAGTTGTAGAAGTCAGTTGTCGCTGTTGTGAAAGTAGGTAAATTGCCACTGTGCCGCCAGTAACGACTAAAACCAAAGCTGACGGAACTAGGGGAACCCAAATCCCTTGATAAAAGAGAATTAAGCAAAGCACGTATAAGACCCCAAATACACCTCCTTGTGCCAGTACTAAATATACTCCCGACCGATCGCGCCAAGGAAATATCTGCACAACGGTAAAAGCGATCGCACCTCCAACCACTGACCAACCCCAAATCCACAACATTTCACCCCAAACAGGCAAAACTGAGATCAAAGGTCGCTTATCTATAACAGCACTCAGTAATTGACTCACCATTTGTGCTTGCAAAATCACCCCTGGTATTTCTTCAGAAGAACCCTGTCCAGTTATGTAAGGAGTAGGAATATAATCACGGAAGCTTTGGGCAGTGGTACCAATGAGAACAATTCGGTCTTTGACTTGTTCGGGATTGACTTTACCCTTAAGAACATCTGTCAGCGTGACTTGAGGAGCAATATCTATTGGAGAACCTTGGTAAGAGCGGTAATTGAGCAATATTTGATAGCCCTGTGTATCCGCTTGTTGATAGCCTCCCGTGTGCGATTCTGCTTTAGAGACATTTGACGATCCCAACCTCTGAAAAACAACGTTACCTAGCTGCAAATTTCCTTGGGGGGTGTATTGAGCAGAAATTCCTTCTTTTTCTAAGTAGTGGAATGCTAGTTGAGCGTTAAGGGCGTAGGGTGCAGTACAAAGGGAGGTTGGGTCTGCTGGTTGCATTGCCAATAAATGACGACGCAAAATATTGTCTGAATCTGGGATAATATCACTAAAACCTTGGCGTTCTGGTGGAACCTCTTTCGGGGATGGAACTCCTGGATAGTTTTGTGTGCGATCGCTAACTTTGCAAATTGCAAAGAAATTGTCATCAGTTTGCCAACGAGTGCTTAAAGAAGCTTGGTTAGGTTGTACCGGATCGCTACGATAAATATCCAAGCCAATACTTCGGGGTTGCAACTTTGCTAGTTTGTCCAAAAGTTTCGTCAGTGCCAGATTTGACAGCGATCCACTTCTTTGCTTTTGCTCTGGTAGGTAAAGATCGTCTTCGGTGACAGTGACTATCAAAAGGCGCGAATCTTGCTTTTCTTGGGGACGCGATCGCATTAATTGGTCGTATGAGAGCAACTCCCATGTTTGCAATCCTCCTTGGTGTCTTATTCCTAAAACACCAGCAGTTATCAGCAAACTCAAAATTAACAAACTTTCGAGACGGCGAGTATTAAAAAACCATCGAGACTTTAACCAAGTTATTGGCACTACGCCAGGATGTTCGCTAATTACTGGCAACCAACTTGCACCTGGATATTCTTTTTCTATTCCTTTGAGCCTTTGTCTGGCAATGCGAACCGCAGCATATATAGATTGTCCTGATGAAAAAACCTCCAGAAAATGCTTTAAAAATTTTTGAGCTACCCGATCTGGCACTGGTTCCCGCATGACAATAATTTGCGGAATCTGCAAATCTTGCAGTTCTCGCGCTAATCCTAATCCATCACAGGAGTTAAAAATCGCTAATTGTAAACCGTTGGCAACAGCATTTCTCAGTGCATGTCTGAGTTTATCAATTGTTAATTTATCTGTCTGATTAATATAAATACAACTACTTTCACCCTCGCTCTTACTATGACCTGCGAAAAATAAGATATTCCAAGGTTGTTTCCACAATTTTTCATCGATGTCTGAATATTGAGGTTCTACTAAAAAAGTTGTAGCGGCATTAGGTAATTTTTCTAGTAACTGGCGGTCTTGCTCCACATCAATACCATCACTATCGCCTAAAATTGCCAAAATTCTAATTTTATTTCTCCAGAACGATGTCTGCAATGCACCTATTACTGTTTCTGATTCTGGAACACTGAGAACAACTTCAGCTTTGAGATAATCTCGATCTATCAAATCCCACAAATGCCAAGGAAGTTTCTTGAGTTGCAAACAATGAGTGCGAATCAACACCCGCACTTCCTCTTCTGGCATCAGGTGTTTAAGCCATTTTTCGCGCACGGGACGAAAAGACTCTGATAGCAACCAATTGTTTAAATACTCCCGCACCTCACTAGCTTTTGTGTCACACTCCTTACGCCGCTGGGAGATAGAACCATCGTAAATAATTTTTTTGGCTTTGATGCGGGTAAATTTCCACAAGTTGCGATATGTGGACTGCCACTGTTCAATAGCTGTTGCCATATTTAGATTGGAGGGCAGCTTGCCAGTAATTTCTGTAGTCGGGCGTTTGCCCTCTTCTCCAATTTCCAACGTCACCTGCACACCTAAGTCCAAATCACCATCTAGCTTTAGCACAACTAACTTTCTCATTGGCAGCACCCCTGTTGTTGTTCTTAATAAATGGCAAAATTTTCTGTGATGCTGATATCTCCCAAAACAAGTTTAACGCTGAAACATTCTCCCAACTCACAACTAAACTCCAATTGAATATTCTTGTTGCTATTTCTAGTTTGGGCTTCCATCACAGATGCTCCTTCAGAATCCAGCACAATTAAATGGAGATTTGGTGGTAGATAATGTTGTTCATTTGTCGGATGCACTTCTACGATAATGTCCATTTCTTGCTCATTGTTTGGAGGCAGACTAACAACTAAAACCACTGCTTGCTCCCGTAAAACTTTTCCTAAATCAATCAGTTTGCCTCTACTAATAAAAGCGCCTGCTTCACTTCTCAGACTCAAAGCTGGATTGACACCTTGAGTGCCTAAAAGAGGTTCAATTTCTTGCCAACCAGTTTCAAAAATATTCTCCAACCATTGCTTCAAGTTAACTAAATCCTGATTCCAGGTAAGCGAATCATCAACTATTTCAGCAAGCTGTAATTGAGAAAGTTCTTCTAAATAATCCAAAAAATCGTCTAAAGGTTGCAATTGGTTAATCGGGAACAAATCAGTTTGTACCTGCTTGACAAATCCTAGCAGTGTTGCTTCTCTAAATGATTTGCTGATTTGCACAGCTACATAGCCAATTCGATTTGACTGTACTTCAGGTGGCACATAAACAAATTGTGCATCTTCTAATACTGGGCGACATTCTAACAAGCCCAAGTTTGGTAGGCACAAATCAGCGACATCCATCAGTGTCTGTTGTATAACATTCCAACTATCACTTTTATTCAAGTCTGTCTCAAACCCCATGCAAATTAGATAATAATTTACGAAAGACACAGATAAAGTATTGAGATAAACTTGTTCAGCTTTTGCTTGCGTGGCTTGTTGTCGTCGTAACTCTTCTGCTCGATGTCTTCCATCTACAGGTATTGGGGCTGAAAATGTTAAAAATTCTCTGGTTTTGCTCATATTTTTGCCTAGCTAGTTAGATTATATTAAAGATTAAATATATAAATATTCTTGAAACTTATTAGCAAACTTTTTCAGACAACGTTGGTAAAAAGTATGGAGAGATGTGATTTCAATGCCCCATTCTGCTGAAATATCTTTCCAAGTAATACCTGAACATCTTCTTGTAGCTATAGCTTGAAAATTTGCCTCTGGATGACCTTTGATATGTTCTTTGCAAAAAATTAATTCTGGGTCAGTTTCTATACATTCTCTTACTTGTTCAAACAAAGATACAGGTTGAGATGAGGGTATATTTTCCCAGTGAGAGCTTTCAAGATTTATTTCATTTGTTTTGCCGAGAACTTTTGGGATAGCCTCTGGAAAAAAGCGTCTAGTTAATAGCATATTTACCCAAGTCACCACTTCGCCTCGTTCTGGGTCATACTTATTAATATTGTTGTCTTGACAAATATAGAAAAATAAATTTTGTACTGCCTCATCATAGATATCTTCATAAGCTAGTTCAAATTGACCTTTATAAGGATGAACAAGCTTACCTGACTGCCAAATAGCATTAATCAGGCTTGTTAAAGCTATCCGCTTTTCCTTGGTTAGGTGTGTGTATTTTTGGGCTGCAAGTGCTAATTCTTTAAGTTGTACATCTAGTTGTTTTCTTGGGTCATTAGCCATAAAAGACCTCAAATCAGAAGCTACCAAGTTATTAATCGCACTATATCTCATGTATTAATCCTGACTTTTACACAAAGCAGCCACAATTGTTACAAAACTTTTTGCTCGTGCATTAAATCCGATCGTTGGCGTTGCATAATGGCGATCGCATGATTCATACTTGGATTCAGCAACGCCCCTTCGGCAGTACCAGTTTTTGAAGCATAAAGGATAAGAATCGAATGGCACGCTTGTTAACGGCAAACCCATTATATATAAGGCTTTTGGGTGTGGGGTGTGGCTGAGTGGGTGTAGTAAGTCAGAAATTTATTTGTATCCCCACTCATATTTACTAGAAACAGGGTGTGGGGTGTGGGGTGTAGGGTGTAGGTTTAAAGCCTCGCCCCTCGTGGACGAAAAATCCTTATTTCGCAAGGCAGGTAAAAGCCCCACCCCTTGTAGGTGGCTTAATTTCCCTACACCCCACACCCAATACAACCTGCACCCTGTTCACTTTTCTTGATTTTTCCCTATACCCTACACCCTACACCCTACACCCTACACCCTACACCCTACACCCTACACCCTAC
>NZ_JAVRCL010000110.1:0-13497 GCF_034530775.1 Nostoc sp. DedSLP04
TAATCGCTGAAATTCCTTTGCCGTATACATTTACCATTTTCGGATAAGTCTTTTAATTCTTCATTCTCCGCTTCAATGGCACGCATGGCATCATTGATTGCCTTGCCAATATCTGCTCCTCCTGGTAAGTTCAACAGTGTAGAGAATCTGGCAGCATCAGGCAGATACATGACACCCTTTGCTTGGTAGTCTGCTTTGGTAATTCCACGTCTTCTACTACCTATATTTTTCAGTTCCTCCTCAGCATGGGTAAATTTCCAGTCAGCGTAGCGCAAGAAAATTAACCCCAGTACCGGGATGGAATACTCACTGGACTTTAGCCTAGAGTTAGCGCGTAACTCATCTGCTGCTTCCCATAGGCGTTTTTCTAAATCAGTAGTGTTAGCAGGCATAGACAGACATCAGATTACCAAATCTATCGATTATAGGCTAGTTTGTGTTTGTGACAAGGTGAACTACAAATTTGAGCAGAAAAGGATGGAGAAATACTATATGAGTTGCGATCGCTTATTCCCGGTACGATCGCTCTATAACACAAGTCGAATTACCCCCCTTAATCCCCCCTTGTGAAGGGGGGAAACAAGAGAATCTAGTTCCCTCCCCTTTACAAGGGGAGGGTTAGGGTGGGGTAAAAGGCTAGTTACTCAGCTATTTCAGACTTGTGTCTATACAGTAGGCCTCCTGCCTCAAAACCAGTGAATTTGTACCTCATGCACTTGAAATATGCTGTAGTTAATGTACGTGAGAAGAATTTACTGATTTACCAATTAGTATAAAATTGTTTTGGCAGTAGCGATCGCCCGCTCTACACTCTCCACAATATAAACATTTTCTGGCGACAATTTTTTAAAGAAAAGTTTACTTTCTTCATCATTAGTCAACAAAATTACTTGCTTATTTGCTTTCAAAGCTAGAGAAATTTCTGAAGCAGTTCCTGCACCTATACCGCAAGCAATCACCAAATCGCTGCTAAGAACATTAATATTGTTTCTAGAATTACCCATGTCTGTGAAAATAGCAATATCTACCCAAGAGGACATACCATCCTGATTCTTACCTGGAAGAATACCAATAGTTAAACCATCAGCAGATTTTGCACCTTTACTTACTGCATCCATTACCCCTACATTTCTACCACCAGTGAGTAAAATCCATCCTTGTTTAGCAATAAGTTGACCTAATATATAAGCATTTTGTAAATCATTTGCTGTCGCATTTTCTCCCCTACCCATAACCCCAATAATAATTCTTCGCATAAAATTTCGGATGATACTGGTTTTCAACCACAGTTGAAAGCGGTTTCCCTGAAAGGGCGATTGCCTCTTTTGATAGTGTCAGAGTTCATCATCTGTAACATCTGCGATTCAACACTCACCGAAGGAGCTACTTTTTCCCGAAACTGCAAGCGTCTCCAGTTCCTCTGCACTCTTTCGATCCTGTATTGCCTCACTTTAATAGTTTTTTGCCTGCTCATCCAAAAAACACCATAACCACTGTTCTCCTAACTCAGCCGAGCTAATTACTGAATGTCCAGTTTCTTCATAATGCCGTCGGGCATGTTGATGAAGAGAAGAATCACAGCACAGCATTTTGCCGCAACTTTGACAAATACGGAGATGTACCCAGCGACCATTTATTTTGATACACTCTTCACAACGAAATACTGGGTAGTTTGCTTTAGAAATCAGAGTCTCCGCAGTCAGATTATCTAAATGTTCGCAGCTCATAGGAGTTTGAATGAGAGGTTAATCAGAGTATATATTAGTGCAGCGAAACACAGCTAATTTTGTCAGTTAAGTAATAAACCTGACAACCTTCGACATCACCAGCCAAGATTCGGTCATGCGCTTTGTAGTCGCAGTAGTACTCAGTCGCTTCGAGTATATTAACAAAAATTAGTATTGTACAAATGGTCGAAAAAAGAAAAAATTTGTCAGAGTAGAAGCAAGGCTTTTGATATTTACTTGTGTGTAAATTAAATGACTCAAATATTTAAAGAAACGACCAAGAAAGACAATTATACCCGTGTTGCTCAACTTACAGATGTTCAGGCAGCAGGCAGTTTGGTAATCCGCAAAGAAAAGCATACTATTGTCTTGTTTTACTCAGACAATAAAGTTTATGCAATTGATAACCGTTGTCCCCACATGGGTTTTCCCCTACACGGTAGCACTTGCAAAGATGGTATTGTTACCTGCCCTTGGCATTATGCCCGCTTTGATATAGCTAGTGGTGGAACCTTCGACTCTTGGGCAGATGATGTGCCGGCATTTCCTGTAGAAATCCGTGATGGTGAAGTTTGGGTGAATTTAGCACCACCAGTTAATTTTCATGCCCACCACCGCCAACGCCTTGAAGATGGTTTAGAGCAGAGTATTTCCTTGGTGATTGCCAAATCAACGATCGCACTGTTAGATATAGGAGTAAATCCGGCTGAACCATTTCAAATCGGGCTACAATTTGGCACTCGTTACAACAAAACAGGTTGGAGTGCAGGTTTAACTATCCATACCTGCACGATCAATCTTTTACCTTATCTGGATGAGGAAGACAAACCTCGTGCTTTATTTCACGGACTTTCGGCAGTCGCTAATGATAGTGCAGGCGCACCGCCTTTGTTTGTCGTTCAGCCGTTGCCTAACTCTACAGTTGATTTTCCGACTCTTAAAAGCTGGTTTTGCCAGTTTATTGAGGTACGGGATGCTGAAGCCGCACAAAGATGTTTGGTATCTGCGATTCGCTCAGGGGCTAATTTAGAGCAAGTTGCGGATATGCTGTTTTCATCGGCTACAGATCATCGTTATCTCGACATTGGGCATACCCTTGATTTTATTAACAAAGCACTGGAAGCACTTGATATTGTTGGTTGGCAAGCTGCGGAATCTGTTTTACCTAGCTTAGTTTCGGGTTTAGCTAGTGCATCCCGGATGGAAGAATCTAATTCCTGGCGCTACCCTGTAGACTTGGTAGCAATATTAGAGTCGGCTTTTGAGCAATTACCCAATGTTTTAAATGCGGGAAAATCTCAACGAGGAACTTGGGCAAACTCAGAGCAATTAATACCAATTTTATTAGGTGAAGACCCACAAGCGATCGCCGACTCGCTACTGAATGCCCTAGAAGCTGGTTGTACAGAAGAACAATTAGCAAGTGTAGTTACTTATACGGCAGCACTGCGTGTAGCTCGTTTTAATACTAACAATGACTTTGGAGATTGGAATTCCGCACATCATCCATTCACTTTTGCAAACGCTGTGCATCAAGGTTTACGACGAGTGCCAACAGTAGAACTACTCAGAGGTGTGTTTGATGCGGCGATGAGTGTTTATTTGAATCGTTTTTTGAATGTACCACCAGCACGACTTCCAGAACCCAAAGACTCCGTTGCAAATCCCGAAGAATTGCTCCAGCAGCTACCCGATTTATTAAATCGTCAACAGCAAGTTAACCAGACAGGTCAATTAGTGGCTAATTATTTATATAGTGGTGGCAAGCCTGAAAGACTGATGGCGATGCTAGGGAAAATGATGCTCAGAGAAAACCGTGATTTTCATGTTATTCAAGAAATAGAAGCCGCTTTTCGTCAGTATTCCCTATTAGGTGACACTCCTGCTGGGGTTCATGTATTAGTTGCTGCTGCTCGGTATTTAGCAGCCCATTCTCCCACAATGCGATCGCAAGCACAAACCTATCAAATCGCTTATCGTTTACATAAAGGCGATCGTTTATTTGAGGAATGATGAGTAGAAAATATCGAAAACCATTGATTGGGATTACAACTTATGGTCGCCTTGCAGCATTACCATTTTCTCTGCCAAGCGAATATATAGATGCAGTCCGTAAAGCAGGTGGCATTCCCATATTATTACCACCAGGAGAAATTGAACTTGGAATACTTTTAGATTCTTTGGATGGTTTAATCATCTCTGGTGGTGGAGATATTCACCCTGCTTGCTACAATGGTTTTGCTCATCCGACTATTTATTCTGTCGATCGCGAACGTGATGCTTTTGAATTGCAGCTTGGCAAGTTAGCTCTTGAACGTCATCTGCCAATATTAGGTATTTGTCGGGGTTTACAAATTCTTATCGTTGCCAGTGGAGGTACTCTAATTCCTCACATTCCAGATGTTTACGGTACATCTGCATTACATCGTCTAGAGCCTGAACCTGGACGACGTTTACATACAGAACATCTCGTCACGATAGATGGAGAGAGCCTTTTAGCTGAGTGTTTACAAAATTCTCGCATATCTGTAGTTTCTTGGCATCATCAAGCAGTAGATAAAGTTCCGCCTGGTTGGCGGGTTGTTGCTCATGCCTGGGATGATGGAGTTATTGAAGCTGTGGAGCACGAACATCATCCTTGGGCAATCGGTGTACAATGGCATCCTGAGCTTTCAATTCTCGATCCCAGTAATCAAAAACTTTTTCTAGCTCTCGTTCAGGCTGCACATATAAGACACGAATGCCACTAAGATATTCAAAACCAATACCTTTTCCCTTTCCCCTTTCCCCTTTAACCGAACCGTATTGAGTGTTGTTCTTCTTCGGTTGATACTTTCAAGTAATATCATGTCCGCCAAATTACCCATAATAAAAGAACCCCACCCCCAACCCCTCCCCGCTTTTCGGGAGGGGAGACAAAGCACAGCTTTGGCGGGGTGGGGTTCTTCGGGTTTAATAAGCAATCAAGCGCACATGATATAACACCGCCAAGAATTAAATCTCTACTGGCTCCTGATCGAATTTCCGCATCAATTCTACAAGAGCATCTCGGTCTGGAGTCTGTCCTTCCTTGAGCAGTTCGGCTAACCCTTCAAAATACTTTTCGCGTTCTCCTGCTGGACAAAACATGATTAATAATTTTGCAGGCTGAGTTCCTCGGTTAGCGAATGTATGAGGCGTATTACGTGGAACTAATACAAATGCCCCTGGTTGTCCCTGCACTATCTGATTTCCAACTTGAATTTCTACTTCTCCTTCTAATACATAAAACATTTCTTCCATTTGTCGATGAATATGCAGTACCGGGGCAGTTCCACCTGGTTGTATTAAGTTTTCAAACAATCCCAAGTGACCATGAGTATCAGCACCAACTACTTTAAATGTTATTTCGCTATTACCAGTAGTTAGATGATTACCTTCTCCTGGCATTAACACAATTTCTTTAACTGGTAAACTCATCAATACTCCTACTTATAAAAAAGTTATTTTTAAATCTCTAATTTAGTGGCTTAAGCGTTTCTTCAATCAATCACTACTAGATTATATTTGTATTCTGTTAGAAATTATAAACTCAAACATCCCTCAATCGATAAGTTTTTTACAATACAATCGTAGTCTCGCCATACGTGTCAACTTAAGCTAGAAATGGCTTCACTGTTGGCTTCATCACCCGCCTAGAACTAAAGTTCCAGGCTAACAGCTCAAGTCATCTTTAGATGACTAAAGATTTTCCGGGATATTTAGTCATCTTTTAGATGACTTTTGCTATGAGCAAGGAACTTCAGTTCCTTGCGGGACATCGGTTTTACGTTAAGTTGACACCAATGGCGTCTCGCCCGCCCAATATATGCAAGTTAAATATGGAACAGCTTATTTGCCAAAACTAGAACTGCTCCTCCATCAATAAGAAAAGTATGACAGTGCTTTTAACCCAATAAGGGCTTTTGATAAACTAAAAGCACCGCCATACATTTTGCTGAGGATCTTGTTATATTTGAAATTATTAAATGCGCTCAAAAAAACCAAAACTTCCTACTTTAAGAAATCGGATTAAAACCGAATAAGCCCGTAATAAGCACTTGCAGCAACTAGAACAATTGTTAATACTCCCAAAGTTATGCTAAGTACAAATTGGATAGAGGTTTTTTGATTTAGAGCTTCTTTGCTTCCACCTTCAAGTGTTGTCCGTTCGGTGTTGTTAGAATTGTTTATGTTGTCAGCTTTCATGGTTTTATCCTGTTTGATTATTTATTACAATTTTGCCTTGAATCCGAAAAATTACATCTAACTTTAGGATTAACAAAAAAGGTAGAAATAACTAGATGGAATTGAACATAATACCAATTCAAAATTCAAAATTCATGCATTAAGAAAGCCAGACAGAACAAAGGTATGTCCGTATGTATCTGTCGCATTCTTTTTTCAAATTGGTGTAACTTTCATGGGCCTGATTTCAAATCGGCATCTCAAGCATCTCGCAAATTCCTTCTCACATCTGTTTTTCTTCGAGCCAATAGATCGTACCTAAGAGGATGTTTGAAATGTTTGAAAAAAGCGCTAATTTGCCCCATCATTTGAAGCCTGCGGAGAATTATAAACGCCCCAATATTCAATACCCCGATCGCGTAATATGGGTTCAACGCGATGAATTTCTTCTTCTGAGCCTTCTAGTATGAGCAAATAATAACTCTGCTGGAGGCGATCGCTATAAACTCTGGCTCTTTCTTCAGGAATACCTAAATCGCCTAATGCCTTCAGTAAATTCTGATTTGCTGCGGCTCCCACAGCAACACCTGCCACGCTACTAACCAATGCTACACCTACGGAACCTGCTGCGAGTACTGCTCCTAAACCGGGAAGTGCCAAACTACTCAAACCAACTAACACGCTACCCCAAGTAGCTGCTGTCAGTGTGTCTCCTACGGCTCCAGTTGTATCGACATTTCGATCGCCAATGCGATCGCTTATCTGCGCCTCGCCTAAGTTTTCACCTTGCTCTACATCTTTAGCAATAACAGAAACTTTTTCCATAGGAAAATTTGCAGTTTTCAATTCATTAATTGCCTGCTCTATTCCTTGAGAATTCGCAAATACTCCTAATGCATGTATTGTGTTTTTAGTTATCATATTTTTCTCCTTTAGATTATTGTATTCGTGCGTCCATATATAACCTCGGCATTAGACTCTAATTCACGAGTAAGTTTATTACAACGCTTCTAACTAAATTGTTATTTCTTGAATTATTTCCCCAAGGGGGGATAAATCATCAGTGAAGAATTAGCGAACCAAGTGGAGTACGTCACGCACTAAGCTATAACCAGCTAAATCCCAAAGTACGTAAGAAATAAAGCCAATCATCGCTAAACGCCCATTCCACAACTCTTGTTGCGGATTCCATCCAAAAATCCAAGCATTGCGATCGACACCGTTATAGGCTTTAGCTTCAGTAGATAATTCAACCACTTTGTTAGTTTCAGTTGCCATTGCAAATATTCCTGAATAACTCTACTACACCCACATCTTAGTTACTATTACGGTTTCAGTTCTCTGTCTATTGGGGAATCTGAAAGCGTCACGGGAAGTATCTCAGGGCATTGTCTAGACTTTTGATAGTTTCGACTAAAAAGCATTAGTAACTTGCACCAAAAAGCTTACCAAACGTCATCTGTAGCCGTTTCACTACTTCAGAATCAACTTTCAAATGACGCAATCTCCTAATGCTATTTACTTTTTTTATAAACAGTCTCTTAGTCTGATTCACTCCTTAAGACAGATGTAAGAGCAGATTTGATTGAACCTCCGGCTTCCTTGATTTTCTGGGCGATGGGTTGCTCATTATGCAAAAACACACGCGCACAATTGCGTCCCGGCAAACCGGAAATCGAACCACCCGGATGAGTTCCAGCACCAGTAAGATACAAGTTATCAATTGGTGTTTTATAGTTAGCTAATTCCGGCAACGGACGGAAGCAAAGCATCTGCTCTAAAGTCATATCGATGTGGTAATAATTACCTTTGTAAGTCCCTAACCGTTCTCCCAACTCAGCCGGACTTTCTACATGACGGGCGATGATTGAATGTTGCAAATTGGGCGAATATTGCGCCAGTTTATGAATCACCTTGTCTGCAACTTTATTTTTCAGTTCATCCGTCCAACCCGTACCTTTTAAACCTGTACCGTCTGCACCAGCAATTTGATAAGGTGCAAAAAACTCTATCCATAATGTATGCTTGCCTTCTGGTGCCATCGATGGATCGAGTCCGGTAGGCATTACCACATACATCGATGGGTCTTCATCAGGAATTTTACCCAGAGTAATCAGACTATGAGCTTGTTCTACATGATTGACGGAATCAGCAATCAGAATAGAACCCATTAGATAATTATCTTGATGATTGTGGTGGACAAAGCACAACGGTTCAGATAAAGCACAATCGATTTTGAGGATAGTTTCATTATTGTTAATGATGCGGCGGTCTAACCTTTCGCGCAAGTTGCGATCGCTATTATCGACATCGCTACTATCCATTAGTTGCAAGAATAAGCGCTTGGCATCAATACTTGAAATTACACCTTTATTCGCACGATATTCTTTGCCACCAGCAACCCGCACACCAACTGCTTTACCATTATCTACCAATACTTTTTCTACCTTTTGGTCGGTGAGAATCGTACCACCTTCACTTTTTACCATTTTCACCAAAGCTTCCACAAGTCCACCACTACCACCACGCGGTCTTGCCATACCGGGATTATGACGCAACATCATCATCATCGCCCCAAAGGACATAGCTTTTTGTGAGGGAGGGGAACTTAGTTCGGCTGAGAGTCTAGCTAGAGGTGCTTTGACAAACTCAGAATCGAAGTATTCGTTAATATTATCTGTGGCACTGCTGAGTAAGGTACGCAGTAAATCAAGGGTTGTGTTAGAGCCACCTAGAAGGGAAAATAAGTCTTGCAGACTATTGAGATTGTAATTGCCAGCAATATCAACAATTGATTTGGGTGGTGCATTGAACAAAGGAGCAATCCCTGTGATAAAGCGCTGCCAAAAATCGGCATATTCAGCGTATTTTTGGGCATCACGCTGACTGTAACGGGCAATTTCCGCACAAGTCTTTTCCACCGATTTGTGAGCTAAGAAGTACTTCCCATCTGGATGGGGGCAAAAGGCAACTGGATCGCAGCTAAGATATTCCAAGCCGTACTTATGCAGTTCCAACTCTTGGATGACTGGCCCTAAGAAAATAAACAGATGGTTAATGGCGCAAGGACTAAATTTAAAACCAGGTGCTTCATCAGGCATAAGTTCTTCAGTTGTAGAACCGCCGCCGGGGAGCGATCGCCCTTCCAATAACAGAACGCTGTAACCAGCTTTTAGTAAGTAGCCAGCACAAACTAAGCCATTATGACCAGCGCCAATAATTACAACGTCATACGATTCCATGAGTGCAATGGGGGGATTAAAGTATATTCCCTGATATTAGAAAGTGCTGAAGATATCTAAATCTTTCGTGGGTTATAAAATATTTATATATCTAGTAGTAGTGTTTTGATCGCCAAGAAGTAAATTTATTTTTAACCCACTTTATTGTACGCAACCAAGAAACACTATAAATAAATCCAGAGTTCATATTATTTATAGCTAGTATCAGTTTTTACCTATATTCTTGTAGTCATTTCTTCTAGTTCTTTAAGGTGCTGTGCGTTCACAAGCCATTTCTCTTCATAGTTAGATTTATCTGTACCATATTGACTTTGTTGCTCTTTTAGTATTGCAATTTCATGATTAATTATTGGTAACGCTTTCCCTTGGGTAATTACTTTTTTTAGCAACTCAAACCGTGATGTTTCATTAATTTGACGCAAGAGTTGCGAGATACAACGACTAATAATAACTTCATTGCTAAAAGCAAGAATGCTATGAGATTCATCATCTTGAGATAATAATTGCTCGCTGACATCAAACAAAGCTTCTACAACTGAAGGGATGTAATTCACAGGAATTTCTTCAGTGGAATTTTCTAGCCGTTCTATAAACACCCTGGCTTGCGTTGTGCCGTTTGGAAGCTTTTGTTTAGTAAGTTCTATCAAAGAATTTCTAAACTTCTCTCTATTTTCAACCAAACCAAGGATAATTTTTATCTGAATATTAGACAATTCACTTGCTGATAACGACAGACGAAAGTAAATAGGAAATATTTCTAAACTACACACACGTAGCTGTTCGCGCCATTCCAATTGCTTTTCATCTAGAGAAGTATTACCCAAAATGAATTTTAATTTAGGGAAAAGGTGCATTAGCAGGTTTTTAATAGGCTGCTTGTCTTCATCTCGCAGTTGAGCAATCCAAGTATTCAGAAGATTCTTGAGTTCGTCTATTGAAAGGTTTATCTCTCCTACAAAAATATGAGGATTTTGATGGATTATACTATAAATTTTTGGACAAAAGACTCGCAAAGACTCAATGGCAAGGAAATCAACAGGATTTACTTCATCTTTTACTGCTGGATACGTCACCGTTAAAGTATTAATAAAACGAGTAATATCGCGGATGTTAGTAATAAAGTGTTCTATTCCTTGAAAGTAAATATCACCCCAGCGACTTTGGTTTATTTGTTGTTTTGGAGTTTCTGCAAATATATTATCAAGCTTTTCAAAAAGCAGCCTGCGAAGTGAGGTTTTATCAGCAATAGGTAACTCAAAACTAACTTGAATAATTTTTTCTAAGTATGTTTCTTCAGATATTTCTTTAGTATCTGCAATTTTTCTCATGACAATTTCTTTATCAAAAACCAGAAGATAGACAAGATTAGTAAAATTTCGCATTGCTTTAAAAATACGAAATAACTGCTTGATATCTTCCGCAGCCAACCGATCGATATCATCAATTGTTACAACTATTCGCCTCTGCTGCTGTACTAGCGTGTCTTCTACTTCTTCTTTTAATTCGCCAGCTTCCTTGTCCCTATCGTCCAATAATGCTGCTAATGCCTTGCCAGTTTGAGCATAAGGTAGAGGAATATCTGAAATAATGGCGGCAAAATCAGCTACTCTCTCCCTCAAACCTTTTGGCACAGATGACTCTTTGCTTAAAACGTTTTTTAATTGGTCAAAAAAGCGCCTTGTAATATTTTCGTGTCCAGAGAATAACCACGGATTAAAAGGAATGATGATTGGTTTCTCCTCCTCTGGCTTTTGCTGAAGATAGTGAACTACAAAGTTTAATAATGTAGATTTGCCAGAGTTCCAAGAACCGTAAACTGCAATAATGAAACCTTCAGGAAAGCTCATTTTACAAATGCTGTCTGCTAGATGCTTGGCAAAGTTCGCATTTCCTAGCAGGTCTTTTTCAGGATCGACTAAGGAGCTATCTGCCGATATATCGTTGATTTCTGTCTGTGCCATAAAAGAGTTTTTGATTCATGTTGCGATCGCCTCTATCGGGGCGTAGCTCATCGTGACACATTCAGTAGCATGAGCAATGATACCTTAGGATAGAAATTTTCAGTGAAATAATTTCCTCAAGACTTATGCAATTGGTTTTAGATTACTTATTTGGCATCACTGAAATTAAAAGGTTAAATAGACAAACAGCGTATATGGTAAATTTTATCTCCACATTATCTAAAAAGAGTACTTAAATAATTTGAATTTAACCCCAATCATAACTATTGGCTAGATAAATCAGCATTTTTTATGTCTATGTGTACTCGTAGAAGCTAAATTTTTATATCTTTCTGTAAAGGTATTAATCCTCAAGAATGATTTTGAAAATATCCTATTATTTTGTCCTCACAAAATAATAATTAACTGCTAAATTTATTACACTAAAGCTTATATAGCAATCCGAATTGAAACGTGAGAAAACACTGAGATTAAAAGTGGGTGTTTTAAAGCCTTTCAGCGATTTTCTCTCTCACGAATGATTTAGGATTGCTATAGGAAAATCGTATTAACTTTAGGCCAAAGAATTTACTTGTGAGATAGAAGCCTAACCACAGTTATATAGCAAAGTGCTGTTAGCGTCAGCGGGGCGTTTAGCCCGTGGTGAGTAAAAACCCAGTCAATTTAAGGCTTTGAGCAATTAATACTGTCCTAACCTATATGACTACGGCTATATGTTAGTTATTTCTGTTCAAGCAGTTTATAGTCAACACTTACTATAGACTAGTTCTTCAGGATAAGTAAGCAATTGCAATGCTTTAGAACTTATTGATTAAATCTTATATAAATTTTACTAATTGTGGGTAATAGTAGCTATAACAATTTAATTCTTTAAATATTGACTAAATAATATGGTTCAGCCCCAAGAAGATGACATTTCAGTAGAAGCTAGTTCTCTTCCCCCTGTCCCCATTCAAGAAATCTCAGAGGATAGGGCATTAACAGAGACGGTACTTTTCCCAACTCCAAAACTGTTTCTAAAAATCCCTAAGCCAAAAATTCGCCAAAGTCTCAAGGCGTTAACTTTTGAAAGTGTCTTTGCTGCGGTTCTTTATAGTATCATCGGCGGCGCGTTGCTCAGTAATTTCTTGCTAGAGTTAGGCGCTGGGGCAGCCGAAATTGGTCTACTCGCGGCTATCCCTCAGATGGTGAATCTACTCCAACCACTGGGAGCGTATTTGATAAATCGAAGTACCAGCTTCCGTTGGTATTTCATGTGTATTTTCATCCCGTCGCGGCTGCTATGGTTGATTCTTCTACCAGCGATTTGGTTGGTTAGTTCATCTCGTATTACTGGATACCAAGTAGTACAGTTGACATTGGCAATTCTCTTAGTAGCTAATATCATCGAAGCTTTTGGTCGTGCGCCTTGGCTTGGGTGGTCAGCTGTGTTAGTACCTCAACGGTTGCGGGGGCGATATTTCGGCTTTCGCAATAGTATTCTCGGCTTGACTAACCTTGTTGGTGTGCCTCTGCTAGGTTTAGCGGTATCAGCTTGGCCTGGTGGAACCCTTCAAGGTTATGGTGCAGTCTTGATTCTAGGAATCATTTTAGGGCTAATCAGTGTGGGCTGCCAGTTGTGGATGACTGATATAAACCCGCAGCTTTTAAAAGTTGGAGATTCAGACACATCACACCCACAGCCCCAAGGAATAGATTTGAGCTTGTTTAAAGATGCTAATTTTTTGAAGTTTGTGCTTTACCTGAGCATCTGGTGCTTTGCTGTTAACATCAGCAATCCTTTCTTTAACCTCTATATGCTGGATAATCTGGATATAGATATTAGTATAGTAACGATTTATCACGGCTTAGGAACTGGCGCAAATATGCTAATGCTGCTTTTGTGGGGCAAACTAGCCGACCGAATTGGGAATCGTCCACTACTACTATTAGTGGGAATCTTAGTGGGGGTGACACCTCTGCTGTGGCTTTTGGTTGGAAGCGATCGCATTTCTTTTTGGATCTGGCTACCCTTGTTACACATACTAGCTGGCGCAACGTGGGCAGCAATTGATTTGTGTACCAACAATTTGATGATGGGAATAGCACCGTTGGGTCATCAGTCGAGTTATTTTGCGATCGCAGCTGCAATTGCTGGTATCACTGGAGCAATGGGTATTACTGTCGGTAGCTTTTTAGCAACTCTGCCCGGTATTGCGGGTTTGCTGGGGTTGTTTGTTCTCTCAAGCTTACTACGCATGGCTGCACTTGTACCCTTAGTTTTTGTTCAGGAGCAACGCTCTATACCACTAGGCCAGCTAATGCGATTGGGAGCATCCCATTTTTGCAGAAATACTGATTCATGAGTGTAGTATGGGGAGA
>NZ_JAVRCL010000111.1:0-13349 GCF_034530775.1 Nostoc sp. DedSLP04
TCTAATTCTATTTGATTCGCGTTCTCTCATATCGCTTTTAGTCTAAACTCCAGTTGATAAACATCATACACAGTTTCTGGGATTGAGTTCATTTGAATCACTCCAACTTCAATTTGTCACTTCAATTAATTACGTCAAATAAATAGCGGTTATTTGATACAAATGGGAGAAATATTTGCTGTGACATAAATGAGCAATTATTAATCTAATCAACTGCATGTATCTCGAAGCAACCAAACTATTTTATCAAACATCTCCCATTATTTATGACATTTTAGCATCAATCACATGGCACGAAATTTACCCTTTTTACTATTAATTTATGGCCAAGTAAAACATCTAAAACTCTCATAAATCAGCAATAAAATAACATTTGTAAATCCTCAACTGTCATAAATATTTATCACAAGTATTTATGACGCTTCAACCCTCAATCAATTTGATTAAATTGAGGATTTTTGTTTACTTAAAAAACAAACCGGGGACTCATGTCCCCGGCTTCGGGTTGATATTTAATTTTGGCTTTTTTTGTTTTAATTTCTTTTGTAATTATATCTATATAACCAGTCGAAATGCAAGCTGACTTCAAAAAAAGCGTAAACTTTTATTAGAGATGCCTATATTTTTTGGCGATGCCAACGGCGGGCGTAGCCATCGCACTTTATCGATAGCAAGTTTGTGATTACCCATCCAGTGGCTTCACAGCCTGGGCAAAGTAGCCGCTTCAAATGCTCTGTTTCGAGTGGTTGTTTCCCATCCCAGCCGTCGGTCGGGGGGAACTACAAAAACGCGATCGCTTCATGAAGATTCCTTCCCAGAGCAAAAAATAAATTATCCCAAAGAATTAATTCATAGGTATTTCATTAATAATGATAATCATTATTAATTAGGAATATTTTATTTTTTGGAAGTCCCTCAGAAGTTTTTTGTATGGAAGCTAGGGTAATCATATTACCCTAAGACTCCTCTACATAGCGCGAAAACAACTCCCAAATCTTTAATCCCAAGCCGTGAGCCAGCTTCTCAACATTTTCGAGTGTTGGGCTACGTTCGGCACGCTCTATAAGCGATATATATGTCCGATCAAGATTACTGATTTGAGCCAACTGTTCTTGGGTTAAGTCGAGTTCGCGCCGTTGCCGACGCACGGCTTTAGCAAATCGAGTTTTAATGTCTTGGCTGTCGTTTAATTGGATCACGACACGATCATCAGTCAGTGCTGACAAAGCGTCTACGGACAAAACGTCGCTATTTGCAGACAAAACGTCTAAAATGATAATATTCTCAATAAACGAGTCAGTATATTACCAAATAAGTCTCTGAGGAAAGAACAAAAAGAAAACCGTCTGTGATGTCTGCACAGGATAATCAAAAAGCCAAATTACTGTGAGTAATTACTCAGGATTTTGTGTTTTACATAAAAGTTGATGCTCTAACTGGAGAAATTATGGAAGAAAAGTATTTATCACCAAAAGAAGAATTAGAATGCAGTAGAACAATAGCTTCTCTAATTAAACGCAATAAGGAACTAGAATATTTCCTCTGGTATTTAAAGTTCAAAGTTTTTAAAACCGATAAAAGAAAATCTCGTCAACATGGCTCTTTTTCTCAAGTTTGTACTAAGTTATATCAAGATAAAAATATTTCTTTAGCTCCAAGTACCTGCTATGAAATTGCATGGGCTTATGAAGAAAAAAGGCTGATTACCGAAGTAATACAAATAGATATATCTCATGTAAACCTTTCGGTACATGCACGACTACAGTTAAGAAAAGAGACAAGTATAGAAATTAAAACAAAAATAATTCAAACTGCCTTATCAGATTGTATTGGCAAAAAAAGTATCACACAAAAAGATATAATAAATGCCAAAAATAAAATTTTTCAATACTTACATGAGAAAGAAAAATTGCTGTCGATATCAAATAATCAAACAACTAAAATTGGAATTGCAAAAACGTATGCAGTTGGTGTAGATAGTGGTGTAAGTCCTTGTACGAACGAGGTTATTAACAATCAAGGGGTTCCGTTCTATCCCAATAAACCAATTTATACTTGGCAGGGGATGCGGTTTCGCTCAAAAGCCGAAGTTCAAATAGCAAAAGCTCTTGACCGTGTTGGTGTCCTCTTCATGCCCAATTGTTTAGCCCGTCTTACTGATCCAAGAAAAACTGATAGCAGAAGGAACATGGAAGCAGATTTTTTCGTTTTTTATGAAGGCAAATGGGGCATTCTTGAAGTGGATGGCCCTTCTCACAAACCAGAAAGCCGAGTAAATGAGCAGGAGCGAGACCGCCTTTTCCAGCATAATGGAATAGCAATAATTCAACGTTTTATTAATTCCAGGTGTGAGCGGCATCCAGATGATGTTGTTAGGGAATTTTTGCAAATAATTAAGAAGATAGGTTAATGTAGCAATCCGAATTGAAACTTGAGAAAATGCGTAGGCAGAAAGTACGTATTTATAAGTATTTCAGCAATTTTATTTATTGTCCCTGAACTTTATCCTGCATTAGGTTTATTGACATTTAGTGCTTTTCTCTTAGCGCTGAAACGCAAACAGCAATCAGTGTTAGCAATACGGGGTATTGCAACCAAAAGCCTTCATATATCTTAATGACAATCGAAGTAATAAACCATTCGCTTTAAAGTGCGATCGCGGAATTCGAGGAATTAACAAAAAAGTAGGTCAAAGGGTGGTATGAGCCATCCTTTTTTACTTATAAGAATTTGGCTTACCAGAGCAGCACTTCTAATAACCTAGATTCTCATAAGTAATTGATGTTGCTGTTTTAGTCTCGCCAAAAATCAATGATGCCAAATGGCCTGCTAGTCTTGGACGGACTGGAACGGCGATTGCTGGTGCTGCTGGTCTTGCTCAAAGTAGCAAAAATGAGCCGGACTTTTCAGTAAACAAGGGGGGACAACTTGGAAGTTGAAACTCCAACCTTTGAAGCAACTGACCAGCATTAGGTGTTGCTGCTTTCCATAGGAGGTATTTTTATGGCGACGCCCTCACCGGGGATATGAATGAATTGAGAAGACTTTGAGGCTTGTATTCCACGTAATAGCCCATTCGTGTAGCTCAACGTGAAAAACGTTCCTAAAAATGCTGTAAATTCTCAAATTTACTTAGCGTTGCTCAATCACCTATTACAGCAGATTTTTCACAAAAAGGTAATTATCTTAACCTTTCCTTATTATTTACTTAAATAAGACCTACACTGGTTTGACATTAGTATTTACTCATTAGCTTTGGTTGACTAATTCTGATTGTGAATTAATTTACTGATTATGTCTTTTTTCTGCACAATTCCAGGATTAATATTTTTCCTTTGTTAGAGTAATTGAAAACGATTATACAGTTATTGACAATACTATTAAGGAGTATAGAACATCTGCTCTGTTTGAGGTTTAGAGAGCCAACATGTGGTAACGCCAGGCTGATTTTAAAATTTTATTGGTGATGCCGAAACGCCCCGAACAGAGGTGTTCAGAATCTCTACATAAGAGGAGTTATTTTATGGATTCGCGCGAAGTGACGTTAACGGTTCCTGTAAGCATCACAGTACGTATCGGGAACAGCCCGGAAGTTTCCACGCCTACCGAAAGCTTTACATCTGAATTGTCGCAAGAAGCCGCTCGTCCCCGTTCGTACTACCAAGGTTACAAGGGCTACAACTCGGAATTTCTGGGTATCGCCGTCCCCTTACCTAAATTGACTGACGAGCAACGGCGGAACGCCGCCAAGAACAGTGATGCTGTCCAGGGTGACGATCCAACCGTGCTACCCTATAACCACTTCAGCATCGTTATGAATCGTCGCCGTCAGCTTGCCTACTATACCGTTGTCAATATTGACGGTAGCCAGAGTACCGACCTGTCACGTGAAGGGGATCGCTGGTATTTCGATTCCCGGATTGCGGAATCGGAGCAGATTGGCGAGGCACTTTATCGCCGCAACGCCTTGGATAGAGGCCATCTAGTTCGCCGCCTTGATCCGGTCTGGGGTTCTCTGGCCAGTCGCGCCAACGATGATACCTTTCACTTCACGAACTGCTCTCCTCAGCATGAAAAATTTAACCAAGGGCAAGACCTGTGGCAAGGACTGGAAAACTACATCCTGAACAACGCTGATGCGCGCAACCGGAAGGTCACGGTGTTTACTGGTCCGGTGATGGATGACCAAGATCCCATCTACAAGGGTGTTCGTCTTCCGCTCGCCTTCTGGAAGATCATCGCCTACGTGAAAGCGGACGGCACACTGGCAACAGCGGCGTATGTGCTGGAGCAAGGCAAGTTAATTCAGGATATGCTGCGCTTTGAAGCCGCTTTCGATTCTGGTACTTATCGGGTCGCACTAGACCACCTTAAGGAACGTACTAATCTTGACTTCGACTATTTGAAAGCGCATGAGCTGCCGCTCTCCTCAGATGGACTCGAAGCAGGCCGGGATCGTATCCGCCTTCAGGAAAACTACGAAAACCTAAGCCTGTAGCTATTTTATCTGAATCGTAAACCCTAGCACGGCCTCATCCTGTTTTGTCGCACGCAAGAAGGAAAAAGTATGATGGAACTTCCCCGCCAGGTTCAGCAAGAAATAACCCAGCGTTTGACAGCATCAGAAAAGGAGCGAGAAAAGACTCGCCAGTATCTTCAGCAGGGCGAGCTTTTGAAAGCAGACAGCCCAGAACGTATTGAGAAGCGAAAGATGCGGTTGCTGGCGAACCAAAGCCTGACTATGATTCTAAGCAAGGAGAATCGTGAGGCCCTAGCCACCAGTCCGGTCGGCGAAGCCCCAGAGTCAGCGCAACGTGCCTTGGAACGTCAGATCGGCGGCAATGACACCCAGCCCTGCTGGTTTCTCACGCGGGGGACAGAGCTTCGCCGAACGGTCGGGCGCATTCACATCCGTGACGCAAGTCG
This sequence comes from Nostoc sp. DedSLP04, assembly GCF_034530775.1. Taxonomy (NCBI): domain Bacteria; kingdom Bacillati; phylum Cyanobacteriota; class Cyanophyceae; order Nostocales; family Nostocaceae; genus Nostoc; species Nostoc sp. DedSLP04. Next base: position 4,927 of record NZ_JAVRCL010000111.1, read on the forward strand.
GCGCGTTGGATGGGGAACTGGGTTTTTGGTTGCCCCAAACCTCATGGTGACTAACCAGCATGTCTTAGATTCGCTGGAGACAGCGCGGTTCAGTCGGGTAGAGTTTGACTATGAGGAGACTTTTGAAGGAGAAGTTCTGCTCTCCGCCATTTTTGACCTCGCCCCAGAAATCTTTTTCGTCTCTCATCCGGCCCGGGGAGGTATGGACTACGCCTTAGTGGCCGTTACCGACCGTGCCCGTGCCGACAGCCGAAGACCGGACGCGAACCTCGCCGAGTTTGGTTACAACGTTCTTGTTCGAGAAGAGGGCAAACTGGCCAAGGGCGAGATGATCCACTCCATTCATCACCCAGAGGGACAGCCACGTCAGGTGAGCCTGCGCGAGAATCGGCTAACGGCGCTGCAAGACATGTGGCTGCACTATGAGACGGACACTCAACAGGGTTCCTCTGGTGCGCCGCTTTACAATAACCAGTGGGAGATTGTGGGAATTCATCATGGCGGAGTCGAGAAGCGCGATAGCGAGGGGAACATTCTGGCAATTGGCGGAAGTCACTGGACACCACAGATGGGAGAGCGCCAGAAATGGTGGTACGCCAACGAAGGACTACGTATCAGCCGTTTTGTCGCTGATGTCGAGGCACAGGTAAAAGCTGCTTTGGACTCGAATGCACCTCCAGTTGCTGATCGTGTCGTCACTCAAGCAGGACATGCGCTCTTCGAGGCAATACTGAAACCTTCACAGAACCGCGCTGTCCCAACTCCATCTCCGACCGTGGAGGGTGATGGTTCCTTTGTCCCTCAATCCTCACACGGAGGCTTTAACCCGGAGTAATCCCCTACCGAGTAGGTCTGCTCCTAAAATAAGGCGTATCTGCCAGACCGCAGTTATAGAAACGTCATATCCAGGGGGAAGTTTGCGCTGAAAAATGAAGACTACCGTTGAAAGTTAGCGCTCGTGTTACACGTTAGAGCCATTACGTGTAATAGCTGCCTATATATATTGATCTTACGCGATCGCTTTTTTGGCATTGAGGCGACAATCGTGTAATTTGGGTTTAGATGGTAGACAGTAGAGCATATACTCTGTGGTTGCTCTCCGCACGCCCCCCTGAAAATCAAATCTATTAATGTTTAAATCCCAAAATTTTTGGGAATACTAAGTTTACGTTTTTACGTGCCATAAATATACACTTTACAACCCTGAATAAATTGCAATCTCGATAGAGTTGGCATTTCTCCAGGGTTTTTTATATGCAATAGGTTTATTAGCCCAAAGTCTGTACAGTACTAAATAGCCTAATCCCAAGATTTCGATACGGGAAATGCGACTGCTCTTTGTACGGTTTACCCAATTGTTTGAAAATTTTCGCTTGATTAAATTACTTAGTAGAGAGAAGCAATAAAGCTTCTCTACAAAAGTAGAGGTTGAGTAATTTTAAATGCTTTCAACCTCTCAATTGAATCACCTCTAAAACTTCGTTCAATTACCTTCAAATGAATTAGAAAGTTAAGGAGAAGACACAAATATGGCACTTATTCGTTGGGAACCATTTCGAGAAATAGAACTGCTACGTCGTCAAATGGATCAAATCTTCTCTGAAATGGCAACAGCCTCGCGCGGTAACGAAGAGATTTCTCAATCGATTGAAGCGGCGTGGGTTCCTGCTGCTGAATTGCATGATAATGGTTCTTCTTTACTATTGAGAGTCGAAATTCCAGGTGTAGAGGCTAAAGACCTGGATGTTCAAGTAACTCAGGAGGCAGTTTCAATTTCTGGTGAACATCGTTACCAAAAACGTTCCCAATCCAAAGGTAACGTTCGTTCCGAATTTCGCTATGGCAAATTCACTAGAGTAATACCTCTGCCGAACAAAGTTCAGAATCAACAAGTTCAGGCAGATTTGAAAGATGGGATTTTAAATCTGACTTTGCCCAAACTGGAGCAAGAACAGAATAAGGTATTCAAAGTGAATTTAGGTCAAGCTCAAGGAGCAACATCTGCCATAGAAGCTGGTAATGGCAACGGGCAAAGCAATACTACATCCGAGCAAAGCATTCAAACTGTTTAATTGAGATATTCTTTAATCTCAAATAAATCAGAGTTTCTCTATCCTGTATCAAGCAAGTTATAAACCTCAGCTAAGTTGATTAGTTGGGGTTTTTGCCAGAGTAAATATTTGCTTTTGGGTTAGGGCAGAATATGTACTGTACTCTGAAGAAACAAGCCAGCCTGATGTAGCAGCAAGCTCTAGCCCTTTGAGGTGCTGTAGTGAGTGATTCTAGAACTCGACGTAAAACGTCTTACTTTGCTGGTGGCGATCGCAAATAAATTGTCTTAGAGTCACTAAATTCTTTATTCTAGATTCTTTATTCTAGTTTCTAGATTCAATAGTGCTGACTGCAAATTCTCCTCTGAATCAATCTCTTCCCAGTTTACGGGCATTGCCTTGAACAATTCCAAAGCAGCTTGCACCCAAATTTCTTTCGGTACTTTAGCACCATGCTTGCGCTTACCTTTTTTTAGTAGATCGTTGAGCCAGTCGTTCAGTTCAATAGGCAGGCGCAGATTGACTGCTTCTCTATCACCTTTAATCAAGAATCTAGAATCAAGATTATTGATTATTTCTGAAGTTGACTGAGTTTCTACCTCAGTTTTGTTAAAAACCCCTTTTGCTAAAGGATTAGCACCGAGAACTGAACGCGACTTATTTTTATTTACTGCCATTTATAAACCTCCGATACTAATTCGCGGTAAGAAGAAGCACCTACACCGTTTGGGTCGTACTCAAAAATAGATTGCCCGTGAGAAGGTGCTTCTCGGATTTTCACCGTCTCAGGAATCACCGTCTTAAACATCTTTGAGCCAAAATGCTCAGTTAGGGCATCCAAAACTTCTTTACTAAGATTGTTCCTGCGGTCATACCGAGTTGCCAGCACACCTGCTATCGCAATGGGATGATCTAGCTGATCTCTAACCAAAGTCAGAGCGTGTTCAATTCCTTGAACGCCCAACAATCCTAAATAGCTCATGTCTACTGGGATGATTACCCCATCGCTGGCCATCAGTGCGTTGATGGCAAACACACCCACGTTAGGCGGACAATCTATCAGCACAAAATTATATTTATCTAATATTGGAGCGATCGCTTTTTTGAGTAGCAGTTCTCTGCCTGGACGACCAGATATTGGAATTTCTTCTTCTGCCAGCAAGATGTTAGATGGTATTACATCTACACCACTAGCAGTTGTCACCAGTACCTGTGCTAGCGGAACCTTGTGCTGCAACACATCTTTTAGCTGAAATTCTAGCTGCCAGATGGGAATCCCTAGTGCAGCACTAGCGTTTCCTTGTGGGTCGATATCAATAACTAATACCCGCTGCTTTTTAAACTTGACCAGACCCACAGCTAAGTTGTAAACGGTGGTCGATTTCGCCACCCCTCCTTTCATGTTGAAGACAGCCAGTTTTTGGGTCACGTTTACATTTGACTCAGTTTGCTTATGTGGCAAATATTATACATGATATATTCAATATTATATATTCTTGATTATTTATTCTTTAATCTAGATTATCTGACTCATACAGCCATAACACGTGAGCTAGGAACACACTAGATATAGCAATTGGGGAGCTATTGCTCTGACTGATAGATCAGGAAATAGAAATTAGTTGATCTAAGTGTCAAAGCTCTACAGTCGGCGCTTTGAAAGAGATATCGTCAAAATCACCTTTTGCAGCCTGATGTGCAAACCCTTAAGTAGTGCTATTCGCCTTTGTATTGTTGCTTATATCATTTTCCGAAGATCATCTAAAGGCGATTCATGCTCATCAGGTTCATCAGGGCAGAATTCTAAATAAACTTTATCTTGCTTCTGGCCGCTCATTGATTTACTTACTTGAATTTTCAGCTTTCCTTTCTGCCAACCTTTGCTACCTATTCTAAGAATTTGGCAGTTTTTGAGAAAGTGAGATTGAATTTCACTTAATTCGATACGTTCTTGACCAATAGAGACTTTAGCGAATGAGTTAATAACTAAATTGTCGGCTTTTTGAGTTTGCTGATTGTAAATTTGTTGATGTACCTTATTATTCATATCTGTAGAGAGCAGTTCTTTTAATCTACTGATTTTAAACGTATCTTTTTCAAAAAGAATGACATCCTCATCACAGGTTAAAGGTGTAAATTCATTATTCATATTTAAGATTTACTAAAAATAGCTAACTTGAGAAATATCAGCCTGGTTTGACAAGGTATTTAAATTTTATTATTCCCTATACAATCCGAAAACTATAAATACCTAAGATAAAAATTAAATATTGAGGGTATGAACAAGGTAGAAACTTGTTGGACTAGATACTTGCTTTTAGCATGATTCTAATACTTTCAAAAGCACAAAAGATTGAACAAAAAAAGCAATGAATCCATCACATTCATTGCTAGCAAGCTTTCCAAATATCATATATTTAATTTAACTAGCTGTAATAGGAATTACCTCTTTCTGCCCTAAAACCAAACCAAAGTAGTTCAAAGTAGAAATGTATGTCCGCAGGAAGGGCAGGTGACTACCTTACTGGCCCCAAGACCTGCTAAAACTCCTCCAATCACAGCCCCCGGAATAGTTCCAGCAATTCCTCCCAAAGGCCCCGCCACGATGCCTATGCGTGAACCAAACCAAGCACCAGCTGCTGCACCTGCAATAACAGATCCAGTAGTCGCTAAATGGTTCTCAGCTTCAAATTGATGCCCGCATTGTTCACATACTACTTGAGCCATAGAAATACCCTAAATCCTTCTCTTTATATAAGGATTCCCAAAAATGCTTACAGTTTAACTAGAACACTGATTTCATATTGCCAAAAATTACACACCTCGGCTCAATACCACTTACACCATTTACCGCTAAGAGAGCGATCGCTCTGCGGGTTAATCAGGGGTTGAATTGATAATCACCTTTTCCGCCAAAGACCGCGATCGGTAATTTTTGGCTGCTTTCTTCTTCACAGGGATGTCGTGAAACTAGTGTTTTACGATGTAGAAATTAAAAACTCTCATTTAGGATTTGATTGTAGAGATAATTTTCTAATTCTGTGTCTACTTTTAATGCAAAACGAATTTCTCTATCCTTAATATGAGGAAACCATGATTTTCCAAACCGATTAAGTAAGCTACCTCCTATTTGTGCTGCTCTTTCAATTTCATACTGTAAATATAAAGCAGTTACAAATGCAGCTACTCTTGCTTGGTTTTCTCTATCCTTTCTTATGCAAGTACTAATTGCTATCTTTACAGCTTCTTCAGGTGAATGAAGATTGACGTTTCCTGTTGCAACCTGTATACTATCAAAAAAAAATAGTCCTAATTTGTAGACTTGTTTTTTAGTTTTTTCATCATTAGCTAAACTCCAAAATAAATTAACTGCTATTTGTTCAATAGGTAGAGGAAACATATATTTTTCTAAGTTAGAAATTGATAATAAACCATGTAAACTAGTTTGACCAATTCTACACAGCCAAAATTTACCTCCTCACAAACCTATCTAAAATACTTTTGGCACAAGTATAAAGTTTTATGTCATTGCCATTGTGAGCAAGTAGGTAAAACACTTCCCATTCATCGGGCGTAATACTTAAATACTCCCCTGGTTTATAGTTATCTGCGGATGCTCTCATTTTTAGACTAGAACCTGTTTTTGATTTAATCTTCAGGTAGCGTCCCCTATATCCTGTTTTGCGAACCTTGACTTCCCATAAACAACTGCTACTGTCTTGTATATTAGCCTCACCTAAATCTTCTTTACCACCATGCCATAATTCGTTCCATATTGCCTCACTACCTTTAGCTAATTTATAGAACATTACAACATCAGATGGATTCATACTTTTTTTTTCAAAACTAGGGATATGGAATTAAAGTATTGAAAATTTGAAAATAACTTACTCAAATAAGCTTGACAAATTATTGTTGGGATAAATGAGCATTTTTACGGGAATATTTCTGTGTTGGACTAAGCTAGACTAACTCCTCTTTTATGGCATTAAAGGAATTGACCTTTGCATACCTAAAAGAAAAGATTCTATCTTCACAGTCCACTACAGCTAGCTGCTGGCTACTGGTCGATAGATGGTAAAACCGTTAGCTTCGTTCTGATTTGTATAAGGATAAACAATACTTCCGCGAGGTTCGCGCACACCTTCTGCTTGTTTTTCGTTTTTTACGGCGTGTTCAGCACAGATATAAGGACAAGTGGAATCTTGCTCTGAAAATACTTCACCACCGTCATTTAAATAAAAGTCATACAAAATTACTTCAAGTTCAGCAGGATGATTACAACCTGGCACGCAGCATTGACGCATATTTTTGTACAAATTATTACTTTTTTATAGTTCCCATTTTTTCTGCAAAACTTGTACATGGAAAGCGATTTTTTTTTCGGGGGAGATAGGACTGGCCATGCGGTAAGATGACCAAATGTCCAAATCTGAGCAATTTGTCATCTACCAGCTTCATATTTTTATCTTGGGCATCAGCCCCATGATTTGGGGGTTCAGCCGGGATACCTCGCCCTTTCGTAGCAATGGACAGGAATGTACGTAATGGTGAGGCTCCATTTAGCGTTATTGGTTTGGATCGTCCTATCTTGCATAAAGAATTGTTTGGAGATTTCAGACGCAGTTGGCTCTCGTTGGGGTTTGAGTTATGAGTGATTTAACGGTTAATGATGGTTCATATCAGCAGTTGTTAGATCGCATTGGTGAGTGTTTGGCGTTGGGGCGACAACGGGCTTTTGAGCAGGTTAATTCAGTTTTAGTAGAAACTTACTGGCAGATTGGGCGTTATATTGTCGAGTTTGAGCAAGCGGGCAAGGAACGGGCAGAATATGGCAGTAAGTTGTTACAGGTGCTTTCACGAGATTTGAAAGCGGCGTATGGTAAAGGGTTTAGCCGTTCTAATTTGCAGTATATGCGTCTGTTTTATTTGAACTATGAGAATTGCCAAACACTGTCTGGCAAATTGAGTTGGTCGCACTATACGGAGCTTTTAGCTATTTCCGATGATTTGGCGCGGTCATTTTATGAGCAGCAGTGCATCCAAGATCGCTGGAGTGTGCGGGAGTTGAAACGCCAGAAGGATTCGGCTTTGTTCGAGCGGGTGGCGTTGAGTAAGAATCGGGCAGAGATTTTGGCACTGGCTAAGGATGGGCAACGGATCGAGTCGGCGCGGGATGTGGTCAAAGATCCTTATGTGTTCGAGTTTTTGGATTTACCAGACCGCAATTATCGTGAGAGTGAGTTAGAAAATCGTTTAATTGCTGAGTTAGAGAAGTTTCTACTTGAGTTGGGCAAGGGGTTTGCATTTATTGGGCAGCAATACCGAATTACGTTAAACAACACGCATTTTTTTGTGGATTTGGTGTTTTATCATCGCATTCTCAAGTGTTTTGTCTTAATCGATCTCAAAACGCGAGCGGTGAGTCATCAGGATATTGGACAGATGAATATGTATCTAAATTATTTTCGCGCTGAGGAGAATATGAAGGATGACAACGAGCCGATAGGGATTGTGTTGGCGCGAGATAAGGATGAGATTTTGGTTGAGTATGCGACGGGTGGTATTTCTAATCAGCTTTTTGTGTCGAGATATCAACTTTATTTGCCAGATCCAGAGGTTTTAAAGCAGGAGTTAAGGCGGCTTTTAGAGGTAAATGATGGGTGATGTTCCCTGCCCTATCTCTTGACATGTCGCCTAAATCCCATTTCCCGACATTTTTCCCAATTCAAGCCTTATAAGAAACTGATTCAACATAAAATATTTTATGTTGAATGATTATAAAATATAGAGCAACAAATAAATTGTCACTCTATATTTGTATATTCTCACTTACCGAGTAGTTGGATATTCGGTGCAGGACTTCCGGCACGCTGGCTAGGGTTAACAGCGGACTCACCTTGACCTATACCAGGGCCAATCGCAGCTAGACCAACTGCGAGAGCGGCAGCTATAACTGAAGCAGCACTAACTAATGGATCCATAATGCTCCTTTTACTTTTTTAAATCGGATGCAATTTAAATGTTACAGATAAACAACTAGCTATACAATAGCTGGTTAAAAACATCCTACTTATCCCACCTTTCCTACTTTTTTCTAACCAAAATCCCTATTAGGGATAATGTGCGTCAATTTCAAGTTTTTATCTGTGTCTAGCTCTACACCATTAATAACCACAGGTGACAGCATCGCCAAACTCGCCGCCGCCCCTAACACCTGCTCGTCAGTCACTTCCAAATAACGCTGCAACTGTTCCAAATTCCGATGCCCTGAGATTTCCTGAATTACCCGCAGTGGGATGCCAGCGTTACTCATGTACTGGAGTTTAGACTAAAAGCGATATGAGAGAACGCGAATCAAATAGAATTAGA